>JAFAHP010000116.1 GCA_019237175.1 Alphaproteobacteria bacterium | reverse complement strand
AGTGGCGACGCCGTCAGAATGTTCTGCTCAAAACGCGTGACAAAGATGTTGCCAAAAGTAATGCCCGGGATGATCTGAAAGCCGTTGACGCCCAGCTGGTTTTGCGACCAGTAGTCGTATTCGAGTTGGGGATCGAGAACAAATTCGCCCTTTGGGGTCAGCACGCCACCGGCGCTCGACAGGGAGGGTGCGGTTTCGATGACCTGCTTGGCCTGCTGCTGGGCCGCGGAAGGACCCTGGATCGGCGCCGACTGCCCGGCTCCGGGCGGCGGCGTCGGCTGACCGCCCTGCGATCCGGGCGCGGGCGGCCCCCCGGCGGGCGCTTGCGCGACTTCGATCCCCGAGGGCGGCGGCGATGGCGCATTGACTGTTGGAGAGCTGGAGATCGTCGCCGGTGAACCCGGCGCGCCGACCTCGGGCGGGGCGGCGCCAGGGCCGCCGGTTCCCGCCGCCCGCAATGTCCGCAGTTGCTCGTCGAGCAGCTGGCTTTTGTGGTCGAGCAGTTTGCTTTTGTGGTCGAGATCGAGAAACTGCTGGTGAAGTTTTGCCTCTTGTTTTTTGAGGGCGGCAATTTCCTTTTGAATTTCGGCGCGCAGCTTGGCGAGATCATCGGAAGAAGGATCCGCGACCGCGGGTACCGGCAACATGGCAAAGCTCAGCGAACCCAGAAACAGCGTCGCGATCGGGATCGAACGCAGATTGCCGAGCGGGGCCGCGGCAGGCGCGGCAGCCCGCGGCGGGCAATCAATTCCGCGTCGACTACCCGACGCCGATGGCCTTCCAGCCGGAGAACGGACCAAGCAAAGCCGCTGTCGCAACGCGCCTAAAAGCATGAGCACCGCACGCCGATTAATCCGCGAACAATTCGGCCTCCAAAGGAGCAGATAGGATAGCGGCTTTCCGCGGAAACCGCGAGCCTAATTCCACCCAAACGCAAGCGTCAATTCTGTGAAACCAGGTGGCTGTAATCGGGTGAAGGCCGCCATTGGCAATCTCATGGGATGCCGGCGACGCCGGAGATAGTGCCGCTGTGATCGCTGCCAGCCGGCGCGCGAAGCCGCTCAAATTCGGCACGAAGCGCGCCAGCCATCATCGCTGCGTCAGCTACGAGTTCGCCGCCGGCGCTGCGGATCCGAGACCTCAAACTCGGATCGCAACCAGCGATCTCGCCATCATTGCGAATTTCCACCGGCCGGTGGCCGGCCGCGCCCTGGACGAAATCCACCCAGTGTCATCGCGAGGCGCCGTCAGGCGCCGTGGCGATCTCGATGACGCGAGATTGCTTCGCGGAGTTTATCCTCGGGCCGCGCGAAAAGCGCGGACCCGGGGGCTCGCAATGACAATTGCTTGTCAGGCGCCTTCGGGCGCCGCAGCATCGCGTCGTCGCGGCGGGCGCGGTGCCGGGATTGCCACCCCCGGAACGGCCCGAAAGCGCTGGCCAGCCCGGGGTGGCAATGACACTCTCCCGCGAGCCGATCGCCGGGAGCCGTAACTGCCGATAATCTAGTGTGGTGGCTCAGAAATTCGATACAAAATTCAAAACTGACTTGTCATTGCGAGGAGGCCGCAGGTCGACGAGGCAATCCCAGGCGAGATTGCTTCGCTTCGCTCGCAATGACACCATGAAATATGCTGAGAATTTCTGGCACAGGACACTAGCAGATGTCGATTAATATTCCGAGTATTCGTCTCTCGAAGATCAATACTGTGAGCAGCGGCAAGAATCTATTTTGGTTCGTATTCTCGATTGCCGCATGTGTGCTTGTGGCCCCGCTCTTCACGATAGAAGTCCCGCCGCTGGTCGACTACCCCAATCACTTGGCACGATTATATGTGATTGCCGATGGCGCATCCGACCCGTGGCTTTCACATATGTATAGGACAAAGTGGGCTATCATTCCCGATCTCGGTATCGACTTGCTCGTGTCGTGGACTCTCTCGTTCCTACCGGTTTATCTGGCAGGCCGCATCATGTTGGGACTTACTCTTCTTTTGCCGGTCATCGGAACGGTTGCCTATCATAAGGCACTCTTTGACGGCAATAACTTTTGGCCTTTAGGCTCGTTTCTGGTCGCTTACAATCTTGCATTTCTACTCGGATTTCATAACCTTCTCCTTTCTTACGGGGCGGCCCTGTTATCCGCTGCCGTTTACTACAAGACGATGCGCGGGAATGCGGTCGTCAATACCGTAATCGGCGCCGCCTGCGCAATTCTTACATTCTTTGTCCACATCGTCGGCCTTGCACTGTTGATCGCGATCATCGCGACCCACAAACTGTTCGCTATCCTGCAATGGTGGCCGCAATGGCGACGACTCGGTCGCGCGCTCTGGGTTGAGGGATGTGGTTTCGCCATTGTCGTGCTCGGGCCAATGATCCTCTACCTGGCCTCGCCCCTTGCTGCGGCGCCAAGCGATAGCTCGTGGATCGGAGGAATCGATAAACTTAAGTTACTCCTCGCTCCGATCCTAAATTATTACCCATCGTTGGATTTAATCACCGCGGGCTGTTTAATCGCTGTTTTCGCCATCTGTATCGTCGGCGGCCGCATCACGATTTCGCCTGCGATGGTGACACTGGCCGCGACGCTGTTTATCGCCTACCCCTATTTGCCGATCGGAACCAAGACCGCAACATTCGTTGATATGCGATTTATCGTGTTTTTGGGGTTTCTGATGTTTTGCATGTTTGTTCCGCGCGAGCTGCCGCGAGCGATACTCGTGGCTATTACGATAGTGCTGACA
>JAFAHP010000074.1 GCA_019237175.1 Alphaproteobacteria bacterium | reverse complement strand
TTCAAGGACTTTCGTGCGTCGATCTTGCAAGCCTTGAACCGCAACAAGATCTGATTTGTTATTTGTCGGCTGTATCCGGTCTCCTTGTAAGGGACCCCGACCGTGCCGCCGCGTTGACGGCGATCTCCTGCCAACATTGAGCCACATCAATGCGGTGAATCCGTTGCTCTGGAATTGGTTATCCGGGCGAGCCGCTGCACGAGATGATTGGGGGCGACGTCGTGCGCGATTATCTGTGCTTTGTGCTGCAAACTACCGCGACGGGCCTGCTCAAGGGACAATCGGCAGGACTGATCCGCGACCAAGTGCGGCCGACCTCTTCAGTCATTTCCGCTCCGCCGAGCAGCGCTTGCTGGCCGATATCAGCCGTCATTCCGCAGTAATCGTTCAGCTTGCCGGCAGACTTCGCGCCGCGTTGCGTCAGGGGTCGGCGGCGGGCGGTCTTTCGTTGGCGCAGAATGCGGCCCAAGCCAAGCCGGCGGAAAGCCGCGCCGATGAAATCGTTCGCGAAATGCGTGTTACCGCTCGACGCATACCGGGCATGGAGACCTTTTGCCGGATCCTCGAAGTTGCCGATGACGCGGCCGACGCCCTCGAAGAGTGGGCTTTCTTGCGGGTTTGCTCCCCGGGTGCGGCGCTCATGCGGAACCGCCGGCGCCGCTGCTGGCGCTGTCCAATTGTCTTGCCGACAGCGCTCAGGTGTTTCAGCGTTTGATCGGCGCCGCCCAGCACGTCCATCGCGGCGGCGAGCGCGAGACCATGCGGCAATTTCTCGAAGCGGTCGATCGGATGGTGACGATTGAACATCAGACCGACGAGCAGCAAGCGCGCGGTCACCACCGCTCTGGTCAGCTCGAAAACCGATTGTCGCCAGCTTCATCGCGTCAGCGGCATCGCCAATCATCTCGAAGCGGCCGCCGATGCGCTGCTTCGGGCGAGCTTGATGTTGCGCGACCACGTCATGGGCGAGGTCATGTTCGCTTAGCGGGTAGCTGGAGCAATCCTGTCTTGAACTCACGGTGTTAGACTTGGCTGTGGGCAACGCATGCGGACCCTGCGGTCCAGACATTTCTCACTTCCGATTTCTCGTCGCCGCTATCGGATTGTTGGCAATCGTCTCGGCGTGCACTCAGTTGTCGCCGCAGCAAGGAGGTGCGGCGAAGGCTGCACTGGCGGCAGCGCCTACGGTTCGCGTTGCAGCAACGCTGGCGGCGACCGGTGAAGTATCGTCCCCGACGCGTGCCTTCGACGTGAACGAAGAGGTTGCGCGATTAAGAGCCGCGTTCAAACGGGAAGTACGGAACCCTATCGTCGACACGCCAAATACCGAGCGGACATGGCTTGTTCGCGCGCAAGCAATGGTCGCCGCAAGCGATCTCGGCATCGACCGCCCACAGTTGCTGGTCGTCGTTGACCGCAATCCCGGTGTTCAGCAGCTGCGCCTCGTATTGGCCCGACCCGAGGGGAGCTGGCTGAGCCTCGGCGGCACAAGAGTGTCCACCGGCCAAACCGGGCGCTTCGACTACTATGTGACGCCGACCGGGGTCTTTCTGCACACCGACTTGATTTTAGACTGGCGGGCGGAAGGCACCTACAATGAGCACCATGTTCGAGGCCTCGGCATCAAAGGGATGCGCGTGTGGGATTTCGGCTGGCAGACGGCGGCCAAAGGCTGGGGCACAGAAGAGACGGGAGAAATCCGCCTGCTGTTGCATGCGACCGACCCAGATTATCTTCAGCGCCGGCTTGGCTACAGGGCTTCGAAAGGCTGTGTGCGCATTTCTGCGGAGATGAATCGCTTTCTCGATCGCTATGGGGTTCTCGATGCCGACTATGAGCGGGCCGCAAAAGATGATCAGCGCTTTGCCGCCTTGCTGCTTCCGGATCGAAGTCCGACGCCTCTCGCCGGCGACGCGCTTGTCATCATCGATTCTTCGGAGCCGCTGCCAGCCACGGAACGGGTATCATCCGCTGCACTCTCCAATTAGACCGAACCTCCAGTCCGCTCGGCGATTAGCGAGCGAACCCTGAGCCGGAGAGCAATTAATTTATCACCACAACCGACATCGAGGACTTCATTAAGAGACCGGGATCGATGCTAAGCCGGTGACCCGATTCCGACCGGGAGTATCGTGCGCAATAAGGCTATAACCCGCCGAGTGAAGAACTTGAGATAGATCAATGCCGCGACCAATCGCTGATCGCATGCTGAGCGGTCGGCGGCCAATAGACCGAAGATGACGAGTGAGCCGACAGCCGAGCTTGCCAATCTGCGCGCCAACAGCGGGCGGGCCCCGTGGAGGCATAGGTTGAGCGTCGACACGGACGTCGTCCCTTGGACCATTTCTG
>JAFAHP010000060.1 GCA_019237175.1 Alphaproteobacteria bacterium | reverse complement strand
GCCGATATTGTCGACAATTCCGGCGGCCACGACGACGCGCTGCGCAACCACCTTCGCAATATCGAAGGTTATACCGCACGGCTGATCGAGGACGCAGCCCAAGGCCGCGCGCAGAGCGTGCAGGAATTGCGCAGCGAGATCCGCATTTTGGCGCGCACGATCGCCGCGCTCGCCGAAGAAGGCCGGCGATAGTCGAGTGAACGGACGATGATCCTCGATTTCTAACTGTTGATCTCGCCTCCCTAGTCCGCAGACAACCGCTCACGCAATGGCTATCGCACCGCGCAATTCCCGCCGACCGAGCATCGACATCTGGCCCGGCTTTGTCGATGCGTTGTCGCAATTGCTGATGGTGATCATCTTTATCTTGCTGGTGTTCACCGCCGGACAATTTTACTTGTCGGCAGCGCTTTCCGGGCGTGAAGAGGCGCTGCATAAATTGCAGCAACAGGTCGACGCGTTGGCGAGCATGCTGTCGCTCGAGCGTGCCGCCAACAGCGACTTGCGTCAGTCCTCGGCCCGGCTCAACGCTCAGCTCAAGCGCGTAACCGGCGAGCGGGAGGGTTTGAACGCGCAGGTCGCCGACCTCACCGCCAAGGCGAACGAGGCGGCGAAGCTGCGCGAACGATCCGAAGAGCTCGAAGCGAGCCTGGGGGCCGAGCAGCAACAGACGGCGATCGCGCAAACAGCGCTAAACACTGAAAGAACAATCAACAGCGAAGCGCTCGCCAAGGTCGATTTGTTGAACCAGCAGATCGCCGCGTTGCGTCAGCAGCTTGCGGCGATCGCCGCGGCGCTCGACCTCTCCGAGGCAAAGGTCAAGGCGCAGCAGACGCAGATTGCCGATCTCGGACAAAAGCTCAACGTGGCCCTTGCCAACAAGGTCGAGGAACTGGCCCGGTACCGATCGGAGTTTTTTGGACGCCTGCATGAGATTCTTGGCAATCGGGCGGACATTCGGGTTGTCGGTGACCGCTTCGTGTTTCAGTCGGAAGTGCTGTTCGCGCCGGGCAGCGCCGACCTGACCGGAGATGCAAAAAATGACCTCGACCCGGTGATTGGGGCACTCAAACAAATCGGCGGCGAAATTCCGCACGACATCAACTGGGTTTTGCAAGTGAGCGGCCACACCGATCACAATCCGATCAACACGCCGCAGTTTCCGTCCAACTGGGAATTGTCGACAGCGCGCGCGTTGTCGGTGGTGCGCTATGCGATCAGCAAAGGAATTCCCGCCACCAGACTGGCCGCCACCGGTTTTGCCGATACTCAGCCGATGGATCCCGCCCCGACCCCCGACGCCTACAAGCGCAACCGCCGCATCGAACTCAAGCTGACGGAGCGCTGACCGGTCGCGATCCTGCGGCTCCGATCTTCACCTTCACGCAACATCGCGGCCACAGTTGCGCTTGATCGACGGAGACCTCGAATGAGAAATCTGGCGGTGATTGTTCTGTTGTTGCTTGGCGTCGCCGGTCGGCAATTCGCGTGGGCGGACAACCCAAAAGCCGCTCAGTCTTTTCCCCCACCCCAACCCTCCTCCGCAAATGGGGGAGGGACGGGAGGGGGCGGTATGACCGCCGCCAATCAATTGCAGGCATTTCTCAAACACCTCGACATCGACATGATCGCCAAGGCCCATGCCGCCGAGTGCAAGGATGAAGGCGAGATCTGCAAGACAAAGGCCGAGTGCTGCTCGGGTCTCGAATGCACCGGCGATCCGCAGCCGACCTGCCGGCCGGAGGAATGAATTCGAACATTTGCAAAAACCGCTTGCTGATCCCACCCAGGCGACAAAGCAATCTCACGGTTTGCCGGCAGTTCCGGGATGATGTTGCTTCTCCCCGTCCGGGGTTCGCATTGACAGCCCAGCAATTACCGTGAACTTCTGGGTCAGGGTGAGGACGTCATAGGCGACGGCCAAGCGGACCGCTGCCACCTCGCGTCGTGGCTGGCGCTAGCGGTGGAGGATGATGTCGACGCGCCGGTTGAAGACCGATGGATCGTGCGAGCCGGTTTGCCCAATCGGCTGCTGCGCCACCATTGCCGGTTCGATCCCGTCTGCTTCGAGCTCGTCGGCTACGATCGAAGCACGGGTCATCGCCAAATACTTGTTCGTTTGAACCGTCCCGGTTGCACTCGCCCGCGCCTGGACCGTGATCGACTTGACGCCGGTAGCTTGTGCCTCCTTGGCCGCCTTGGCGATGACCGCCTTTGCCCGTGGCGACAGGTAGGCGCTGAATTCATCGAAATAGACGAGGTAGCGTGGGACCTCCGCCTTTGCAGGCGAGGCTGCCCCCGGCGCCGCTGTCGCCGACGGCGCGGTCGACGGAGCCTGGGCGTTCGCCGCCATCGAGAGCGCTACCGCCAAGGCCAACGCGATTGCAACGGGTTCTCGCCATATCCGCAACATTATGTCCCCCACCATGACCGTACCCGGGCCGCCCGAGTGTATGCGGGTTTGCCGCGCGCACTGCAAGGGGGCCGCCGCCATCGGCTGATCCTCCCGCAGGCGCTTTTTGCGCCAAGCGTTCAGGCATCTTCCGGCGCCTCGTGCGTTAACGGAAATGTCAGGCGTCGGCGTCGCGCCGTCACGGGCGCGACCGCTCGGCCATGTCTAGGAGGCAAGGAGGGATCAAATGTACCTCGCCCGTTTCTCGTACGATGTGCTCCCGGTCAACCGCCAGCGCGCGATCGAATTCATCCGCCGCGAGGTCGCAGCCGCGCGCAAAACCGGTCTTGACGCCCGCATGCTGGTGCCGCTGACCCGTGGCAGCGGCGACCACGCTGCCCCGCAATTCGAGGTCGAGCTGAAAGGTCTCGATCAGCTCGACGAGTTCCGCAATCGCGGCGTCGGGTCGAGCGAAGAGACCGCGAACTGGATGCATTCCTTCAGCGAGGTGCTGACCCGGCCGCCCTGCGTCGAAATATTACGCTTCGAAGCCTGAGTCGCGGCCCGCGCGCGGCGCCTGAAGTGCCCACATCATCACCAGGCTTCGGCGCCGCGCGGTAACCGAAGATTCGCCGGTTCGCGGGACAACAGCGCGGTGCTCCAAAGAGGGTCCGCCATGGATTTCGTGGCCTCCGCGCCGTTCCCGCCGGTCTCGCCATTGCGCGCGGCGCTTCGCGACCACTTGCACCTAGACGAAACCGCGGCCGATGCCGCGATCCTGGCCGGGGCCGAGATCGCGCCCGAGGCGCGCGACCGCATCGCCGAGACCGCCCGGCGGCTGGTGGTCGCGGTCCGCCGCGAGCGACGCGGCAAGGGCGGCATCGATGCCTTTCTCCACGAATACGCGCTGTCGTCGCAGGAAGGGGTGGCGCTCTTATGCCTCGCCGAGGCGCTGTTGCGAATTCCCGATCCCGAAACCGTCGACCGGCTGATCCGCGACAAGCTCGGCGAGGCCGATTGGTCGCGCCATCTCGGGCACTCCCAATCGGTCTTCGTCAACGCCTCGACCTGGGCGCTGATGCTGACCGGGCGGCTGCTTCGCGTCGAGCCCGCAGCGCACGATTTACGCGCCGCGTTGCAACGCTTTGCGATCCGCTCGGGGGAGCCCGTGGTGCGCCAGGCGGTGACCGCGGCCATGCACATCCTCGCCCGGCAATTTGTCATGGGCCGCACGATCGAGGAAGCGCTCGAGCGCGCCCGCGGCGCCGAACGCGAAGGCTATCGCCACTCGTACGACATGCTTGGCGAGGCGGCGCGCACCGCCGCGGATGCCGCCCGCTACCTCGCCGCCTATGAACATGCCGTCGCCACGATCGGGCATACCGCGGCTGGGGCCGCGGTCGAATCGGCGCCTGGCATTTCGGTAAAATTATCGGCCTTACATCCGCGCTACGAGATGGCGCAGCGCGA
>JAFAHP010000746.1 GCA_019237175.1 Alphaproteobacteria bacterium | reverse complement strand
TCAGGAGTTTTCTTGCTATACGACCATTTCGACAGGCCCGAGACAGGCAGGCGAACTTGACGGCCCGGAGCAATACCACGTCGTGCTGCTCGACAACGGGCGCAGCGGGCTGCTCGGCAGTGAGTTCGAGGACATCCTGCGTTGCATCCGCTGTTCGGCCTGCATCAATCATTGCCCGGTCTACGCCGCGGTTGGCGGTCACGCCTACGGTTGGGTCTATTCGGGCCCGATGGGGGCAGTATTGACGCCGGGCCTGATCGGGCTCAGCGAGGCCGGGCATCTGCCGAACACCTCCACGTTCTGCGGTCGGTGCGAGGAGGTATGTCCAGTGAAGATCCCGTTACCCAAGATGATGCGGCATTGGCGTGAACGGGAATTCGCTGCAAAGCTTAACGCGCCGGTGTGGCGCGCCGGCTTGACGTTATGGGCATGGGTCGCATGCCGACCGGTGCTCTATCACGCGCTTGTCGAGATCGCCGGCCGGGTGCTCGGTTGGCTCGGTCGCGATCGCGGGCGCTTTCGCGCCTTGCCATTAGCCGCAGGTTGGACCGTAGCGCGTGACCTGCCGGCTCCCGAGGGCCGCAGCTTTCACAGCTTATGGATCGAACGTCAAAAGCGTGATGTCCGAAAATGAGCGAGAGCCGCGAACAGATCCTCGCCGCGATCCGCCGGTCACTCAAACGAGGCCGGCTCGAGGCTGGGCGCGAAGCTGATTTAAAGGCTCGGGTAACGGCGCATCGGCGTAACCTTGTCCCCGAGCGAGCGAATGCGCTCGACCATCGAGCCCGGATCGACCTTTTTGTCGCCCTGGCCGAGGAGGTGCAAGCGACTGTAACGCGGGTAAATTCGCTTGATGAGGTGCCGGAGACGGTTGCGCGTTATCTCGCCGACGAAAACCTGCCGGCCGAACTCCTGCTCACATCCGACCCGTTCCTGGACCGGATCCCCTGGGATGTACGCCCACTGTTGAAGATCCGGCGAGGTCGGGCGGGGGCGGAAGATGCGGTCAGCCTGACCCCCTGCCTTGCCGCGATCGCGGAGACCGGGACGTTGATGCTCGTTTCGGGACCTGAAACCCCGACGACGCTGAATTTTCTGCCCGATACCCACATTGTGATGGTGCGTGGGGATCAAATCGTTGCCACCTATGAGGACAGTTGGGATCGCTTGCGGATCCGCGGTGGGCTCCCGCGAGCAGTCAATTTCATTACTGGCCCGTCGCGCACAGGCGATATCGAGCAACGCATCGAGCTCGGTGCCCATGGGCCCCGCCGGCTCCATATCGTAATCGTCGACGACCGGTGGGAAGCACCGAATGCCGAATACGAACAACGCGGCGCCGCCTCATAGCGACCGGCTGCTGTGGCGCGAAGCAATGCGAAGCGTGACGCCGTTGCGCCGCCGCGCAGCACCTTCATCTCCTCCTCCGGTGCAGGTCGAGGAGGAGCGACCGAATGTGCCTATACGGGCCCCGGCTCTTGATCGCTTCTCCGGGATCGACCGCGCCAACGCCGAGCGGCTGAAGCGCGGCCTCCACCGGATCGAGGCGCGTCTCGACTTGCACGGCATGACGCAATCCGAGGCGCATCGTGCACTCTTCGCATTTGTTCATGCCTCGCGCGATGCGGGACTTCGCTGTGTCCTGGTCATCACCGGTCGAGGTTTCGGTCCCAACGGTCCGGGCGTGCTGAAAAGCTCGGTTCCGAGATGGCTCGAACAGCCCGTGCTGCGGCGGCAACTCCTGGCAATCGCGCCCGCGCAGCCGCGCCATGGGGGCGCGGGCGCCCTCTACATGTTGCTGCGCCGTCAGCGCGAACCCTAGGATTCCGCTGTTTGACGGGGAAAAACTGCAAAAAACGCCTGTTCAGGCCTTGCGCGGGCCGAACTAGACCACTCAAGTAGTTGATTTAATTGGGTCTGACGCAAAATTCCCCTACGCTGCCGAACAGCGGAATTTTTTGGCCCTTACAGCGGAAATAAACGGCCGAACAGCGGAACTGCAGCGGAATTTCACGTTGCGTCCAGGCGCAGGGCCTCCGGGTCGAGACATCGGCGCAGCCGCATTGTCCCGATGCGGGCGAACCGCAAGGTCAACGCGCGTCGGCGACCCGCGGCGAGCGGTATCGTGCAGCCGTCCCGCAGCATTGCAGCACCAAAGGGATCGGCCACCATCAGGCCACATTCCTCGGGGATAAGCATTTGCGGAAAGTCGTTCGGCACCGCGAAATAAAGACGATCAGCAAATTCGCGGTAGGTCGCCCATTTGCGATCGGCGCGGAAATCGGCGACCGACGTCTTGATCTCGACAATCACCAAGTCGCCAGTTTTGCCGAGCGCGAGGACGTCGGCGCGCCGGCCGTTCGCGAGCGGGAATTCGACGAGGCTTGCGTAGCCGAGCTGATCGAGGGCGCGGCAGACACCCCGAGCGAGGAATAGGGCGGGCGCGACGGGCTCGACATCGAGAGAAACGGACATAGCGGGACGCATATGATAAGCGGGAAAGACGGGTCGCGCGAGATCAACGGAGAATAAGGATGGCGCCGACAAACAGGAGTGGTTTCCTGCGCCAGGCTTGGGACATGGCTTGGCCATACTGGAAATCAGACGAGAAGTGGTCGGCGTGGGGGCTGCTCGGCGCCATCATTGCGCTGAACCTGATCTCGGTCTGGCTAAATGTAAGGTTTAATTCCTGGTACAACGATTTTTATAATGCGCTCCAACAATACGATTGGGGCGAGTTTTGGTGGCAA
>JAFAHP010000649.1 GCA_019237175.1 Alphaproteobacteria bacterium | reverse complement strand
TTAAGGGCAGTCATTTGGCAGGTCCGGTGGCCAGCCGCTGGGCAGATCTTGTCAACTGAATCGCCCTCAGATCTTCCGAAGGATTCGCCTGATCTCAGCGCCGTCGGCACCATAGAACTCGGCGACCTGGGAAATCGTCATGCCCGTACTTCACCCAGATGCGAATGCGAGCAAATTCCGAGCGCGGAATCTCGCGCGCCCTCGGCTCTGACGCGACTGGAGGCGTCGCCGGCGGATCGTCTCGCTCGGCCGGCGCCGGCCGAATTATTTGCAGCCTGCGCGGTTTGCGTACCTCTGCGGCCGCTGGCTCTCGAACGGATGACGGCTTAGCTGACGGTTTTGGCGCGAACAGCGATTCCGCTGCTTGGCGGGCTCTGGTCATCCGCCCGCGATCGTCGCCGCGAGCATTCGGGTTGTCCTGTCGGCTCAGCACAGATGGTGCTCCGAATAATTGACTCTATTCGCGATATCGAAAAGAGATTCGCTAATCTTGGCAACGAGATGGGAGGTGTTAACCGCAGATGCAAGTGAGGTGGGAGCTGTCGTTTCACAAAATTCGATAAACAAGCATTACGACAAGCTCCTGCGTCCCCGCCGGCCGCTTTGACTTGATTTCGAGCAGCTCGCCGGCGGGTCGTCTGCGACCGCTCCAAGGGATACACCCGATTATCACGTAGAGGTACAACCTCTACGATGCCTTGGCTGCTTGGCAGCGTTCTGCTACTACGCCGCGGCGAGGGAGCGATGAGATGATGTTGCTGGTGCTGCTGAGCAGCAAGGACGCCTGAGACACGGGCCAATCCCGACTGGCCGGCTGTCGCCTGTGTTCGGCTCGGGCGGCACTCCCGCAATTCTCGCTCCTGGATGATTTGCGCCATGTCACATCTCGATTGCGCCTACGCGACGCTTTCCGCGCGGTCGATCGCCCGGTTTGTCGCCGAGCGGTTTCCTTTCGGTCCGGTCACCTGTTGCCGATTACTGCAGCGCGGGTTCAACGATCTCTACATTGCCGCGGCCGGCGATCGGCGCGCGGTGCTGCGCCTGTCCCGCGCCGGCCGGCGCCGCGCGAGCGATCTGGAATACGAGGCGTTGCTGCTAGCACATCTGCGCAGCCGCGACGTGCCGGTGGTCACGCCGCAATGCGGCCGCGACGGGCGATATTGCCAGCCAGCGAGTGCGCCGGAAGGGACGCGTTTCGCCTTGCTGTTCGATTTCATCACCGGTCGCGAGCCGGAGGAAACACCTGCGGATGCCTATGCACAGGGCGGGGTATTGGCGCGAATTCATGCCGAAGCCGCTGGGTTTGCCGTCCCCTATGACCGCTTCCGCCTCGATCTGGAACACCTGCTCGATCGCCCGCTGGCGGCGCTCGGCGCTCTCCTCGGCGATCGACCGGAGGCACGCCAGTACCTGACCGGCCTCGCAAGCCGCCTCCATCATCTTGTTGCCGAGCGAGCGGGCGCGCTCTCATGGGGCACGTGTCACGGCGATTGCCACGGGTTCAATGCGCGCTTCGGACCGGACGGAACCGCCACCTTGTTCGATTTCGACGATGGCGGCGCAGGCTGGCGGGCCTACGACCTCGCCGTTTTCTTGTGGAGTGCGTGCGCCTTCGCCCCGGCGCGCCGTCCCCTGTGGCGGGACTTTCTTGCCGGCTATCGCAGCCGGAACACGCTTGCGCGCCCCGATCTGGACGCAGTGGCGATCTTCGTGCCGGTTCGCCACATTTGGCTGATGGGCGAATACGCCGCCGGTTCGACCGGGTGGGGCACCCAATGGCTGGGCGGTTGGTTCAATCGGCAGATCGAATTTCTGAAGAACTGGGAAGCGGAGCGGCTTAGCAATCCGCTCGGCTTGGGTTGAAGCTGCCACCTTCCTTCCGCTCGTCACATAAGGTGCTTATGGAAAATTCAACGCCATTGCAGAGTAGAGGCGCGGATGTTAGTTCAATTAAATGGCGTGGCTGTTTATCCTCTTTGCGGACGTGTTCGAGGTCGCATGGCCCTTTGTGCTGAAATCCTTCGCGGGGTTTTCTAGGTGGTCGCCGTTGCTGGCGGTGATCCTCTTTACACCATCTGCGTTTCTATTAGCCCATGCCGTAAAA
>JAFAHP010000376.1 GCA_019237175.1 Alphaproteobacteria bacterium | reverse complement strand
ACCGCACTCGGCTTTGCATTTTCGGCGTTCGCTTATCCCTATGCGATCTTTCAGCTGATCGGCGGCTGGTTCGGTGACAAATTCGGCCCGCGCGCGACACTCGGCGCCTCGGGGCTGATCGTTTGCGCGTCGACAGCGCTGACCGGAGCCGTCGGCGGGCTGACTACACTGGTGCTGGTCCGCTTGGCGCTCGGCTTTGGCGAGGGGGCCGCGTTTCCCACGGCGACCCGGGCCATGTCTGCATGGCTGCCAGCCAGCCGATGGGGCTTTGCCCAAGGTGTCACCCATTCGGCCTCGCGCATTGGCAACGCGCTAACCCCGCCGTTAATCGCTTGGCTGATCGCTATCCTGTCCTGGCGTGGCTCCTTTGTCGTGCTCGGCGCCGCCGCGCTGATTTGGATGATAGTGTGGGTGTGGTTCTTTCGCGACGATCCGCGCACCCACCCTCGGATTACCGCCGCCGAGCTTGAGGATGTCGGCCCGGGTCGGGCGTCGGCGTCTCACCCAAAGGTGCCCTGGCTGTCGTTGGCGCGCCGGGTTCTACCGGTGACCGCGGTCGATTTCTGCTATGGGTGGACGTTGTGGCTGTTTCTCAGCTGGATTCCGTCGTTCTTTTTCCACAACTTTCATCTCGATCTGGCGCATTCGGCGCTGTTTTCGTCGGGCGTGTTCCTGTCAGGGGTCGTCGGCGACACCTTGGGAGGGATCGTCAGCGACCGCATTTTGAGGCGCACAGGCAATTTGCGCCGAGCGCGCTGCTGGGTCATTTCGGGCGGCCTGTTCGGTGGCTTCTTGTTCATGATCCCGGTCGTGCTCGTGCATGATCTCGCTCTCGTCGCGATGTGTCTGTCGGCGGCGTTTTTCTGTGTCGAATTGGTCGTGGCGCCGATATGGGCGGTACCGATGGACATCGCTCCGCCCTATGCCGGCTCGGCGAGCGGCATCATGAATTTTGGCTTTGGTCTGGCCGGGATCATCTCGCCCTTCGTGTTCGGGTATGTCATCGACGTGACCGGTAGCTGGAGCGTCCCGTTCATCGCCTCACTCGCCTTGCTGCTGATCGGCGCCGCTTTGGCTTTGCGGCTGCGGCCCGACCAGCCCTTCCTCGAGCCCGCGGCCGGCTTCTCCGGCGCGGGTTGATCAAGGGCGCTGGGTCAGCGCGAAAATTCCGCCGCCGCAAAGACCACTACCGGGGGCGAATCAAACAACCGGACCGAGGAACGGTGTTCCTGGTCCGGTTCTCCATTATCGGTGTCGCGACGAGATCACCGCGGTATCTAGGCAGCTTTTAAGATGCCGAGTTGCTGAAGCGCTGTCGCCCCGTCGTCGAGGCCGATTTCTTCAGTGATCTTGCCGTTTTCGACGCGCAACACGGTCGTTCCTGTGAAATGCATCTTTCGGCCGGAGGCCGCGGGCAGTGCGCCGACAAGAAAATCGCTGAAAGAGAGACCGGTGTGTGTGCCACCGCCTTCCCAGCGGCCGACGACATAGTCGCCTTCCGCGATGAGGTCGGCCACACCCCAAAATTTGAGATCGGGGAATGCCGCGCGAAACCCCGTCATAAACTTGTTCACCTCGTCGCGTCCGCGACGCGGCGCATGCAGTGAATATTGCAACAGGATGTCAGGGGTAGCGAGTTCGTCGACCACCTTTGGGTTCCATGGATTTCCCCAGAACTCCTTGAACCAACGACCGACGACGGCCTTGTTTTGCTCTAGGTTCGACATCGTAGCCTCCTTTGCGGTCCACGCGCGCAAAACTAATAGAGACCATCGCCTTCCTCTTCCCGCTTCTTGCTCTTTAATCTGATCGACCTGAGCGCCCGGGACGGCCATGGCCGTGACGGCTCGCGGTCATTGCGAGAAAAGGCGGGCGATGGCGAGGGGTCGCGGCAGCGTCGGGGTCTGCTATAGTGCCGCATCTGGATGAGGGGAGAATAAAATGGCCCAGAGCAGAAGAATCCGGCCAACGCATTCGCTGCCGCCGCCGATGCCGCCATTGCAGATGCCGCAGCCGCCGATCCCGCCATTGGTGCCGCCGGTGCATGTCGTCGACCTGATGACCGAACAGGGGTCGGCGGTGTTTGGCGCACAGTGGCGGGCGAAGGAGGCAAAGATCGTCGAGTGCCCGGCGCTTACCGACTCGATGCCCGAGTTCAAGACGACCTATGACATC
>JAFAHP010000355.1 GCA_019237175.1 Alphaproteobacteria bacterium | reverse complement strand
GTCTGCACGGCGACGGCTCGTTCGGCGAGAACGCAATGGAGCTCGACACCGCGGTGCGGCACAAATTGCCATTGCTCTGCGTCGTCAGCCTCAATGGCGGCTGGACCGCCGACCCGGAGCGCAACAAGCCCGGGCGCGACCTCGGCTACACCCGCTACGACAAGATGGCCGAGGCGCTCGGCTGCTACGCCGAATATGTCGAAGATCCCGAAGGCATCCGCCCGGCGCTCGATCGCGCCTGGCGCAAGGTCGAGGAGGGCATGGTCGGCTTTGTCAACGTCAAGACCGACTACCGCGCCCGCGCGACGACCGTGCGCTTTTCCAGCCGCGAAACCTGAGCCGCCGACCCCGCACTCACCGAGAGGGGCGCTTTCGGACGCCTCTCTCGCTTCCCCTGTTTTCCCGCGAAAACAGCGGCGAAAATCGAATCTCGGCTGAAAATCGCGCCGCTTATCGACGATATACCTCCATATCAATGACATACAGATTGCATCCCGCAACGGCCAACAGGGTGCTTTTTGCTGCCTTGCAGGGGGCGAGATCGGGTTAACAGGGTGAAAACAGGGGGCGCCTGCTGCGCCGCTTCCTGACCCGACCCGACAGCTAGCGATATGTTATGCCGCGATCTAGTCGGGAAGATGGCGAGCAGAGTCGGTGAGGACTCGTGGCGAATACGCGCGGTCGCCAACCGGGAGACCCGGGTCCAGCATTCTTCCTTCCGCTTTCGAGGCAAGATAAGCTAGATTGTTGGCTAGTTAAGGAAGGCTCATGCACGAGGTTGGAGCGTTTGAGGCAAAAAACCGGCTCGGCGCGCTGCTGGACCGGGTGGAAAATGGAGAGGAGATCGTCATTACGCGGCGCGGCAAACCCGTAGCTAAGCTGGTGCCAGCCGGGCCGGGCTTCGATCGGGCAAAGGCCCGGCGCGCCGCCCGGGGCCTGCTGGAGGCCAGCCGCGGCGTCACGCTCGGTGGTCTGAAGATCAAGGATCTGATCAACGAAGGGCGCTCGTGAGCTTTGTCCTCGACAACTCTGTAGCCCTGACGTGGTGTTTCGAAGACGAGCGGACGCCGGCGACAACCGCCTTGCTGGAGCGACTGGTTGAAGCCGGAGCGTTGGCCCCGGGGCTCTGGCCGCTCGAAGCCATCAACGGGCTACTTGTCGCCGAGCGGCGCGGCCGTCTCGATCCACCTCGTCGACATCGGTTGGCCGGTTTCCTGCAGGCTCTGCCGATCAGCCTCGATCCTGAAACGGCAAGCGAGGCATGGACCGCGACCATGGCATTGGCCGAACGCTTTGCTCTTTCCGCCTACGATGCCGCTTATCTTGAACTCGCGCACCGGCACGGACTACCGCTCGCCACGCTAGATCAGGAATTGCGAGTTGCTGCCACCGCCTTGGGCCTCGCGGTGCTCGGAAATTGATCGAAGGGCTCGAAGGTTCCGGGAGCATCCGCCCGGGCCTGCAGCGCGCATGGGAGAAGGTCGAGGAGGGCATAGTCGGCTATGTCCTGCCGCCGATACACAAGGACCCGTTCGACCGCATGCTGATCGTGCAATCGCAGATCCGCTGATTGCGCAGTATCCCGCGCCGATCCGCAAGGTGTGAGGCCGAACCATTGCGCTGTACATCGCAGTCCAGGCCGTGATTAAGAACGCGATGCCGCTGTGCAGCAGTACCGCCGTCCGACTTCGCCATGCGTCTTGCTCCGCCGCTATAGATGTAGGATCTGCAACATCAGTGATAATCGGCATTAAAACATGCCGCCTACGTGACTCGTAACGACCTCACCGCTACGCGGGGGCGGCGGCGAAGCGCGCGGAGCGCAGCTTCGGGTTCCCTCGCCAGAATGCGCATCAACGCGATCGTTGCGGGCTCCATCGCTACCCGGTTCTGCTCCCAATTCCGCAATGTCGCAACCGGAACGCCAAGCGTATTGGCGAACTCTCTCTGCGACATACCTAATCTCTTCCGGATGTACCAAGGGGAAATGATGTTTCTTTCGGACACCACTTCGTCCGGGTTTTCTCCGTCTTGGATCATCTGGCGGCGAATGTCGTTCTCGGTAGTCGCCTCGATCTTGGCGCGATTGCGCCGAGTAGGGCGGGCCTTGATTGCATCGGCCGTC
>JAFAHP010000266.1 GCA_019237175.1 Alphaproteobacteria bacterium | reverse complement strand
CTCTTCCTGATCAGTCTCAAAGCCGGCGGCACCGGTCTCAATCTGACCGCCGCCGACACCGTCATCCATTACGATCCCTGGTGGAACCCGGCGGTCGAGGACCAGGCGACCGACCGCGCCCACCGCATCGGCCAGGACAAGCCGGTCTTCGTCTACAAGCTCGTCGCCCAGGGTACCGTCGAAGAGCGCATGCTCGAACTGCAACAGCGTAAGAAGGCGCTCGCAGCGGGCATATACGAAGCTGGCGGCAATGCCGCCGCGGCTCTTGATGCAGCCGACATCGAGCGGCTCTTCGAGCCGTTGGCCTGATCTAATCTCCGGCCAACGCTAAGACGTCCACGTTGGGACGGCGGCCGGCGCCGATGAACAGCACCATCACGGCGACAGCGACCAGCAACATTCCGGAGAGGATGAAGGCCTCGAAATAGGTGCCAAAGGCGATCCGCAGGGCGCCGGCGAAATAGGCCGCTGCGGCGCTGCCGATCTGGTGGATCACGGTGACCCAGGCGACCATGATGCCGATCCGCTCGGTACCGACGACGCCGGTCAGCAGGCGCACCGTCGGCGGCGCCGCGGCGATCCAGTCGAGCCCGTAAACCACGCTGAACAATGTCAAGCCGTAGAACGACATGTCGAAGGCGAAGGGCAGATAGATCAGGGCGAGGCCGCGAAATCCGTAATAGCAGCAAAGCAGAATGCGGTTATCGCAGCGGTCGCTGAGCCAGCCCGAGAGGGTCCCGCCGATCAGGGCGAAGACACCGGTGAAGGCGAGCAGGCTCGCGCCGGCAACCTCACTCAGCCCGTGATCGATGCAGGCCGGGATCAGATGTGTGCCGAGCAGCCCGTTGGTTGTCGCCCCGCAGGCGAAATAGCCCGCGGCGATCAGCCAGAAGTCGCGCGAGCGCGCGCCGCTCGCCAAGGCGCTGAAGGCCGCGGCCACCGGGTTGCCGACGGTGGGAGCGGCCGGCCGTGACGGATTACGGTCGCCGTAACGGGCGAGACCGAGATTCTCGGGCCGGTCGCGCATGAACACCGCGGTCACCGGCAACAACGCGACAACTGCGGCGACCAGAGCCACGGTCGCGATCCGCCACCCGGCATTGGTTGCCAGAGCCGCCATCGTCGGCAGGAAGACGAGCTGACCCGCGGCGTATCCGGCGGTCAACATGCCGATGACGAGCCCTTCGCGCGTGGCGAACCAGCGCGCCGCGATGAACGCCGCCAGGTAGGCACCGACAAAGCCCGTGGAGAGGCCGACCAGAACGCCCCAGAGGGCGATCAGCTCCCACGCCTCGGTCATCGCCGGGGTCAGCGCGACGCTCGCGGCCGTCACCGCCAACGCCAGGGTCATCGTGCAACGCGCGCCGAAACGGTCCATCACCGCCGCGGCAAAAGGTCCGACCGCGCCGTAGAGCAACAGGTTGATGCTGATGGCGAAAGAGATCGTGGCGCGCGACCAGTGGTATTCCTGTTCGAACGGCACGATCAACACGGTCGGGGTGGCGCGCACGCCGGCAACCATGATCGTCGCCACAAAGGTGACGGCGACGATGACCCAGGCGTAATGCAGCCGGTCGTTCTTTCGCATCGCCTATGCTTAGGCTGGCGAGACTTTGCTTACAAGGATTTCCCGGGGGCGCTCTCCGGCATCGGCGACGAGCTGTGTTTGCAGATTCAGGGTCAGTTGGACGTCACGGTGTAAAGTCGGCTGTTTGGGTCCCTCCGCAATCTCTTCGCCAGGTGTCGCCTCCTCATTCGAAACACAACAGGTAAAATCCAAAGAAATATAGTTAACAAAGCCAGCACAGGCTCATTCCGATCAGTTCATCTCGCAGCCAAGATCTCATACGATCGTTACAAACATTAACCATTTGTTACAAACAATACTCATGTGAGGGTTGACACCAGTCTTTTAGGCCGATTAATTTTTCAACGCCTACCTTTATTGCCCAATCCCGTCCGGGATAACCGGGCATCCGTCGATCTGTATTTCCCACTCGTCCAATATTATTGGAACGGGGCAGCGCAATCATTTTGCGTAACAAGGGGATACTCAGAAAGAAGGATACGATGCAATGCCGCTGCGTCGGACGATCGGTATTTCCCTCGCGTGCTTCGTGACATCGGCCTGCGCGATGGGCGAGACACCGGAAGAGAGCCCATCCCATATCCTGGACGAGGCCACCGCCATCCCGCAGAGAGATCCAGAACCGGCGATCGATAGATCTCGCACTCAGTTCGGAAAAGCTGCGTGGTATAACTTTGTAGGCAAAAAGACCGCGAACGGGGAGGTCCTCGACACCGTCACCGCAACCGCGGCGCATCGCACGCTCCCGCTCGCCTCTTACGCGAAGGTGACGAACCTAGACAACAGCCGCTCTGTCATCGTCAAAATCAACGACCGCGGCCCATACGGTCGCGGACGCATCATCGACCTCTCGCCGTGTGCTGCCGACGTGCTGGACATGAAGCACGCCGGGGTGGTGGCCGTCGTCATCGAACCTTTGGTCTATGAGGCCGCGCCGGCTATCGCCGCGGTTGGAACCTCTGATGCGATAGTGACGCAATAGCTCCACAATCTCACGCGTTTCGCGCCTCGATCTCATCGAGCAGCCCGAAGATCCGCTCGATGTGGGGGTCCTTGCCGTAGAGACCGTAGAGAGTGCCGGCAAGGCGCACCGGGTCGCCCGAATAATAGCGTTCGTAGAGCTGCTGGCGGCCCGCAAAGGATGAGACTGCGGCATCGAAGGCGAGGCGGAATAGCTTGATGCGTGTTTTGGCGTCGGCGTTGGCCGCCTGAAAATAGGTCGTCACGTCGGAAGCGACCGGCCCGTCCAGCTCGGCGTAGGAGGGGACGGCGACGAGCCCGCCCGCACCCAGGATCTGGATGATCTCGCACATGCGCACGAACATCTTTGGGTACATCATGCGCACCGTCCACAGCGGCATCGCGGTCGGGGTCATCACGCCGGACGGGCTCGGCGCGGCGTCGGCCTCGCTCGCCCGCAGGCAGGCGCGGCAGAATTCGGTGTACTGGATCAGCTCGGCCAGCATGCCCTGGACATGCAGGTGCTGGTCGATGTTGGTCGTCTTCGCGATCGCAAAGGCGAGGCCCATCATGAACTCGGACTTCGCC
>JAFAHP010000045.1 GCA_019237175.1 Alphaproteobacteria bacterium | reverse complement strand
GCTCTATCGGCATGGTTGCAATCCCGGTCCAGGCGACCGGGGCGCCGGCCCTGGCGGCGGCTTCTTGCGGCGGCAAGTTCGGATCCCAATGCACCGCAAGAAAGCGCCGTCCGGTCACATGGCTGGCGGCATCCGATACGAGCCAGTCGAGCGGCGGCGCCATCACCGCGGGCTGGATCATTTCGGCGCGCTCGTAGCCGGCTTCGAGCGGCACCATTGGCGTATTGGTGACGCCACCCGGCACTAAAACGTTGACCGTGACACCGGTGCCCGCCAGATCCTTCGCCATTATTGCCGAGAACGCCTCCAGCGCTGCTTTCGATGGGCCATAGGTTGGGGAGCCCTCGCGGAGCATGGTACCGAGGCTCGTCGTGACGTTGACGATGCGGCCCCACTTCTGGCGCATCATGTCGTGGACGAGGGCGCGCGACAGCGCCATCGGCGCATTGGTATGGACGGCGACAAAGAGCTTCCACTGCTCGGGAGTCACCTCCCAGAATCTGATCGGGCGTTGCCGGTTGTCGGACCGCACCGTCGCCTGACCGACCCCGGCGTTGTTGACGAGGATGTCGATCACTCCGAAACGGCCGCGCGCCTGCGAGACGATCTCGTCGATCGATTCATCGCGGGCCAGGTCGGCCTCGATCGTCATCAGGTTAGCGCCTTGCTGTCGCTCCTGCGCCATCTGGGCAAGCTCGGAGAGACCGGGAGCGGTGCGGTCGACCGCGGCTACCGCGAGGCCCTTGCCAAGCAAGCCCAGCACCAGCTCGCGGCCAATGCCGCCCGCAGCGCCGGTCACGAGTGCTGTCCGCTGCTGTTCGCTCATCGTCTCCTCCTGTTGCTTTAGACCACGACGTTGCGACATGGAGCCAGGCGGCGCAAGCGATTGCGGAATGCGGTGCTCGACGACATGCCGACCCGACGCATAGGCCGGGCGAGAGGAGCCAGCAGCGCAAGATCGCCCCCTCCCTGACCCTCCCGGGGCTCGACCCGGGGATCGCGGGGGAGGGAAGGGTGGGGCGAATGGCTTAAGAAGCCCGGATCAGGCGTGTCGCGAGCTTTGGCGGGGCACGCAGCGTCTGCAGCACGACGCAGTAACGCTCGGTCAACCGCAACAGGTTCTGTTGGCGATCGTCGGGTTCGTCGGTATCGAGCGCGAAGCTGAGACGGATCTCGCGGAACCCGACCGGCGCGCTGCGTTCGACACCGAGGGTGCCTCGGAAGTCGAGATCGCCCTCGGCGCGGACGGTGCCGCCGCGCAAGTGGAAATCGATCGCCGTCGCCACCGCTTTAAGGGTCACGCCGGCGCAGGCGACCAGCGCCTCGAGCAGCATGTCGCCCGAACAGGCTTCGATCCCGCTGCCTCCGGTGGCCGGATGAAGACCGGCCTCGATCAGCGCCCGCCCGGTTTCGACCTTGCAGGCGATCTTGTCGTCGACCAGATCGCCATGCGCCCGCAATGTCACGACGGCCGCATCGGGGTCGCTGCGGTATCTCTCTTTGAGCGGCGCCTGAAGTTCGCGCAATCCGGCGGCGTCCATCAGCGGTCTCCTCGATGCAAAGAACCGCCCGACGTTAACAGGCGCACGCAATGCCGTCGATCAACTCCTGCGCGGCCGGATTGCACCCTGCCGCGGCGAATTGTACCGGGGACAGTTGCCGAGATCGCGTATCCGGATCGAGGCCGCGCGATTAATTTCGCCGTGATGCGGTCAGCAGGATAAATCGAATGGGGTTCTCTCAATCCGATAAATGGTCCATGGAAACCGATGTCGTCGTTGTCGGATTTGGGGCAGCCGGGGCGGCCACCGCGGTTACTGCCCACGAACGCGGAGCCAAGGTTGTTATTTTGGAAAAAGCCCCTGAAGGTCAGGAAGGCGGCAATACCCGCGTAGCGGGCCAAGGCTATCTGAATACTTCATCGGTCGAAAGCGCCCTTGCCTACCTCACAGCTCTGTGCGGGCCTTACACCGTACCGGAAGCGATGGTGAGAGTGTGGGCGCAGGAGATGTGCCAAAACAATGCATGGCTCGAAAGTCTCGGCGGCGACCCGCAAGAACATCAACATCCGCCGGTCGGGATCGAATTCCCGGACTTGCCCGGTTCGGACTGCGTGCACAAATTTCACGACGGCCCTACTTACGGTTATTCGAATACCTGGAAGATGTTCGCGCGCTTGGTCAAACAACGCCCAATACCTGTTCTTTACGAGACACCGGGGCGCGAGCTGATCCAGCACCATGTGACCAAAGAAATTCTCGGAGTGCGATCGCAGCACGGCCATAAATCGATCAGCATCAAGGCGCGTCGCGCCGTCGTGTTGACCTGCGGAGGCTTTGAAAACAATCAGGATATGATCCGCAATTACCTTCCCGGTCTTCCCTACTGTTATACTTCCGGGACGCCGTACAACGAAGGGGACGGCATCCAAATGGCGATGTCGGTGGGCGCCGATCTCTGGCACATGAACAACTATGCCGGGCCGTCGATGGCGCTGAAAGTGCCGGAAATCCGAACGACGTTTTCGATGCAGGCGCTGCATTTCAGCAAAGTGATGGCGGGCGGCATGATCGTGGTCGGACCCGATGGCAACCGCTTTTGCGATGAAAAGTACAAGACCCGCCACGGCAAGGTCCCGGTAAACAGCCGGTGGCTTCCGCTGACGACGCCATGCCCGATGTTTATGATTTTCGATCAAACGCTGTTCTCCGCGGGGCCCCTCTACGACAAGACCCCCAGCCACGGTTGGACGCAAATCATCGAGCGTTACGAGTGGAGTCCGGACAACCGCGCCGAACAGGCGAAGGGCTGGATCAAAACCGCCGACACAATCACAGCTCTGGCCGCGCTGATTGGGCTTGATCCCGGGCGTCTTGCAGATACCGTGAAACGGTGGAACCGTTACTGCGAGGCAAACCACGATCCCGAGTTCGGACGCAGGCTGATGATGGCGCCGATTATCGAGAGGCCGCTTTATGCAGTCGAGCTCTCGCCCTCGATGCTCAATACCCAAGGCGGTCCGCGCCGCAACGAGAAAGCGCAGATCGTCAGACCCGACGGCACGCCGATCGCAAGACTGTACAGCGCGGGAGAAATGGGTTCGATCTACAGCTATCTTTACCAGGGCACCGGAAACATCGGCGAGGCCCTCGCGTTCGGGCGGGTTGCGGGGCGCAACGCGGCGGCCGAACCGCCCTGGGAATAGCGGCTCGCCAATCACGAGATGACCCCTCAGGGGAGGAAGGATACGGTATTCGCAAATCTCAGCCCGTTCCCGCCCCCTTGATGGCGGCGCCCCCGGACGACCGCCTGCCGAGGCGGGCGTTCCGGGGGTCCGGTGGGGGTGATCCCGTCAGGACTCTCCAGTTCGCGACGACATCATTGGTGGCAGCCCCTCGCGGTTTCGTATGCTCGTCGCGGCGACGACGTTCACCCCCTCCCATCCCTTCCCCATCGAGGGGGAGGGCGTTACACAGGACGACAGAAGAGGAGCGAGGTGCCGCAATGGCGCGCGTGTTCGTGACGGGATCATCGGACGGCCTCGGCCTGATGGCGGCGAGGCTCTTGATCGAAGAGGGGCATCGCGTCGTCTTGCATGGGCGAAACGACCGACGCAGCCGCGACGCCGTCGCGGCGGCACCCGGCGGCGAGGGAGTGGTGACGGGAGATCTCTCGACGATCGCCGGGGCGAGGAGCGTAGCCGAGGCGGTCAACAAGCTCGGCCGTTTCGACGCCGTAATCCACAACGCCGGTATCAGTTATCGCGAAGCGCGGCGAGTGGAGACGGAGCCCGGTGTTCCGATCATCTTTGCGGTCAATGTGCTGGCCCCTTACATTCTGACGGCGCTGATCGAAAAACCGAGGCGGCTAGTCTATGTCAGCTCCGGCATGCACCGCAGGGTGCAGCCGCGCATGGACGATCTCTTGTGGACCAAGCGCGCCTGGAATGGCACTGCGGCTTACGCCGAGAGCAAGCTGTGCGACGTCCTCATTGCATTTGCGGTTGCCCGGCGCTGGAAAGACCTCAAATCGAACGCGCTGGAGCCCGGCTGGGTGCCGACCAAGATGGGCGGCCCTTATGCCCCGGGCGACCTCCGCCAGGGCTCTCTAACCCAGGCGTGGCTTGCCACCAGCGACGATCCGCTGGCGCAATCGACCGGCGCCTATTTCTACCACCAGAACCTGTGTGCACCGAACAGCATCGCTGGCGATGTCGGGACCCAGGAGGCGCTGCTTGCCGAGTGCCGCCGCATCTCGGGTGTACCGCTCGGTTGATTGAGCTGTTGACGGCGGCTGGAACACGCGAAACTCTGCTCTGAATGCCGATCGTTCTTTCGATCCAATCCTGGGTCGCCTGCGGCAATGTCGGCAATTGCGCGGCGCTGTTTCCATTGCAACGGCTGGGGATCGACACCTGGTCGCTCAACACCGTCGCGTTTTCGAACCACACCGGCTACGGCAAATGGCGCGGCGACGCAGTACCGGCGTCTCTCGTCGCCTCGCTGTTCGAGGGGATTGCCGAGCTGGGGATATTGCCGCGTTGCGATGCCGTGCTGTCGGGCTATCTCGGCGCGCCCGAAGTCGCGACCGTACTGCTCGACATAATCGCCCGGGTGAAAGCCGCCAATCCAAAAGCGCTTTATTGCTGTGACCCGGTGATGGGCGATGTCGGGCCCGGCTGGTATGTCAAGAGCGGTATCCCCGAATGGTACCGCGACTGTGCGCTCGCCGTGGCGGACATCGTCACTCCCAACCGCTTCGAGCTCGAATGGCTGACCGGCGCGCGCATCGCCACGCCGGCCGAGGCGGCACGGGCAGCGGCAGCCGTGCGCGCCCGCGGTCCGCGCATTGTCCTCGTCACCAGTCTCGAAACCGCGGCCGATCGGCTTGGCGTGCTCGCCGCAGCGCCCGATGGTGTGTGGCTCGTTGAGACGCCGCGCCTGGCGATCGAGGCGACGGGCTGCGGCGATGCCATGGCGGCGCTGTTTCTTGGCTGTTTGCTCAAGGGCAAGCCGGTTCCAGAGGCGCTGGCGGTAACTGTCGCCGCAATCTGGGGCGTTGTTGAACGGACTCTGGCGAAGGGCGGCGGCGAGCTCGCTCTCGTCGCCGCGCAAGACGAACTTGTCGCCCCGAGCCGCAAACTCTTCCCGCAGAAATTGTAAAATCGAGAGGGAGAAATGGAAACGCCCGGAAAAATCGCGGTCATCACCGGAGCGGGCAGCGGCATTGGCCGGGCCTCCGCCTTGGCCCTCGTCGAGGCGGGATTTACCGCGGTTTTGGCCGGCCGCCGCCGCGAAATGCTCGAGGAGACCGCCGCCCTTGCCAAGTCGCCGCGCACCTTGATTGTGCCGACCGATATTTCGGTGCCGGCGCAGATTGCAGCCATTTTCGACAAGGTCACCGAGACCTACGGCCGCATCGATCTGCTGTTCAACAACGCCGGCATCAGCACCCGCGGCGTTCCGTTCGAGGATCTGACCCTCGAGCAATGGTCGAATGTCGTCGCGGTCAACCTGACCGGCTCGTTCCTGTGCGCGCAATATGCTTATCGGATGATGAAATCGCAAAACCCGCAGGGTGGGCGCATCATCAACAACGGCTCGGTTTCGGCGCATGTGCCGCGGCGTCATTCGGCACCCTATGTCGCGACCAAGCACGCGCTGACCGGGCTGACGCGCTCACTGTCGCTCGACGGGCGCGATTACAACATCGCCTGCGGCCAGATCGACATCGGCAACGCGGCGACATCGCGCAACCAGGACACCGCGCGCGGCCGGTTGCAGGCGAGCGGGCGGACCGAAGCCGAGCCGCGCATGGATGTCGAACACGTCGCGCGCGCCATCGTGTACATGGCGACACTGCCGCTCGACGCGAACGTCCAGTTCATGACCGTCATGGCGACCAAGATGCCCTATATCGGGCGCGGCTGACGGCGGGAGTGAAATGGCCCCTCACCCTCCCGCCTCGCGGGTCCCTCCCTCTCCCCGCATGCGGGGAGAGGGCTGGGGTGAGGGGCAGTCGTTGCCGGGGGCGAATCGCGCCGAAACTCCACCTCCTTTCCCGCCACCCGAAGCGAGTTTCGGCCAGAGACAGAAAGCAGCCTCGCGCCAAAAAAACACCCAGACTGCCTATAACTTAGGCAACAAAGCCAGCGTCGCTGATGGTCCTTGACACCATCCTTCGCGCAATAGCAGAAGGTGATCTGGGTGAGCGACGCGCAACCCCTTAGTTAGCCGTGACGCGGTGGTTCCGGCAAATTCGGGGCCAAGGGTTGGTATGCTGTTTGCGTCACGGCGGGGTTGGGGAAAAGGACCGCGGATCGCGATTTTGCTGGCTGCCCTGAGGGAATGATCATTCGAAAGGCTGTCTCCGGATGAAGAAGACCAAGAAAAGCGCCATTTCGGGCGCGGCGTTCGCGTGGGTCCTCAGCCTCGGCGGGACGGCCGCATGGGCCGACGATCTCGCCCAGGCGCCGGCGCCGCCCCCGCCCGCGGCACCGTCCCCGACAGCCGCGCCCCCCACCGGCGCGCCTCCCGCACCTGCGGCCCCTGGGGCGCCAGGCCCGGCCGCGGCTGCCGCCCCGGCACCGGCAGCGCCGACCTCGCCGCTGATCGCCCCCGCGATCACCGGGCCGCTGACGATTCAGCTGCCGCCGCC
>JAFAHP010000038.1 GCA_019237175.1 Alphaproteobacteria bacterium | reverse complement strand
GACGGCCGGATCCTCTGGCAGAAGCCTTCGCCGTCCCTGCCGTGCCGCTGGTTGAATGAGTACTGCAACCCGGCGATCTCGCAGGCGGTGACCGCCGTCCCGGGGGTGGCGCTCGCGGGCGCGATGAACGGCCGGCTGCGCGCCTATTCGACCGCGGACGGGACTGTGCTCTGGGAGTTCGACGCAGGAGGCGGGCCATTCGCCACGGTTGGGGAACAGCCCGCCCTCGGCGGGGTGCTCGACGGCGCAGGGCCTGTAGTTGCGAACGGGATGATTTACGTCAATTCCGGCTACGCCGGACGATCCGACGCGGGGGGCACGGTGCTCATGGCCTTCTCAGTGGACGGGCGCTAATGGTTGCGCCTGCAGCGCGCAAATGCGCGGCTGCGCGAGGTCGCCCAAGAAGAACTGATCGTAGCTGCCGGCGTCCCGACACCAGCGGCGCGCGGAGCCGAAGGACGCCGCGGCCGGCCGCATCAGGGGCGCGGCACCTCGGCGGCGCTCGGGTTGCCGGCCACCGCGCGCCGCGCGAGTTCGCTCGCCGATTTCCAGTCCGCGTCTATCGGCAGCCGGAGGGTGACCGGGCGCACCTTGTCGAGCGCGACGTCGTCGACGTTGGCCGGCACCTCGCTGGTGTCGCGCAGCTTCTTTACGGCATCGAGGAGCTGCTTGCGCACGGCAATGATCATAGCGTCAGACGAGGTCAGGTGCTCCTGCGTGCGATCATAAATCGCCTCGCCCCGCTCGTTGCACATCAGCTCGGTCATCGCCCGGTCCTGAAGGTTCACGACGAACGGGATACCGCAAAACATCAGCTTCTCCTGCACCTGCAGGTCGCGGCCGTAGTCGTTGCGCTTGTTGTACCTGGTCATGAAATAGCTGCGCGGATCGTGCGTGCGCTCGATGTACCCGCCGATCTCGTCGAAGCGGTTGGCGAAAGCCTCGCCAGCGCCCGGCGGCAGCGGCTCCACCGGATCGGCGATCTGGTGGATCAGCATCGCATGGCCGTCGTCGAGCGGCACGAAGCTGCGCAAGCCTACCTTGCCGTCGCCCGAGGTGATCATCGTATGAAACGGGAAAATGAACTGGTTGATGCGGTGCCAATCGTCGCGATTCGTCAGCCGCCGTCTGGCTGAATAATAGGCGCCATATTCTGTCGGCACGATTTCGAGCTTGGGCGGCTTCGGCGCCTCGGGGTTCCAGAACCCGCGGACGCCCTTCTCGGGCTTCGGGCTGTGCTCCTCCAGTCGTCGGTGGACCCAGTCGAGGTGCGCGGAGTCGAGGTCGCCCTCGATGTTCTGCAGCCAGTTGGCCTCCTCCATCATGATGTTGGGCTGAGCGACGTGCTCCGGCGGCAGGGTCAGTACCTCGAAAAGCGGCAGCGGCGGCGGCGTCTTGCGCGGGCCCAGATAGACCCACACCATGTGGTTCACGTCGCGGCAGGGATAGGCGCGGGCCTTCAGATTGGCCTCAAAGTGCTCCTTCTTCAGGCCTTCCTCCGACGGCAGGTCGAGGCAGTTTCCGTGGATGTCGAATTTCCAGCCGTGGTAGGCGCAGCGCAGTCCGCATTCCTCGTTGCGCCCGAAATAGAGGCTGGCGCCGCGATGCGGGCAGGCCTCGGCCAGCGCACCCATGCGCCCGCGGCTGTCGCGGAACATCACCAGGTTCTCGCCCAGCAGCATCATGCGCTTTGGCGGACAGTCGGGGTTCGGAAATTCCGCGGAAGGCAGGGCCGGGATCCAGTACTGACGCATCAGATTGCCCATCGGCGTTCCGCGGCCGACGCGGCACAGCAGCTCGTTATCCTCATGGGACAGCATGCAGTTCGTCCTCCTGGTTCAGGTCAGGGAGCCGAGCGAATGATGCTTGCGCGAATGTTTGAGCCCATCGCCCTGGCGCCTCGCCGGCGTCAGCCGGAGGATTCTAACCGAACCCGCGACGCCTTCAAGCAACAGCAGGCTGTATGGGTCGATTTCAGATCTCCCTGTCCAACCCCTGATCTTTACCCATAAGTCTGCATTGGACAGAGTTGTAGGGCGGAAAAGCGAAGCGCATTCCGCCATCGGTGGGCTCGGACCTCGCTTTGTTGGTCGTGGCGAGCCGTAAATGGATTGGTGGCCGGCACTGATGGTCAGCTTTTCGCAACACCGCGCGGAAATCGGGTCGGCGCGGAACGCGTGAAGGGGGGAATGCGCTGCGCTTTTCCGCCCTACCGCCTGTGCCCGGGGGGTGTTTATGGGACATGGTCAGGTCCAACCCCGGGGGATGACGATATCCGGTGAACGCTGCCACCTCAAACCGATCCGCCTTCAGCCAGTGTTCACGATCTGGTCCTACTTGTCGTGCCATCCTGCCCGTCATATGGCGTCACCCCGTCGTCGGGCTCGCCGGGGCGGGAAACCAGGCGAGGTCCACGGGTTTGCGATGGCAAGCTTGGGGCTGGCTTCAGGGGGCGCCGCCCGTCCGCCCGAATGTTGCGATATTAGCGAACGCAATAATGCCATAATCGCACTCGATGATCGCCGCCGAGTGAGGGCCGGTCGGGTAGCGGTGGCGCAGGATGGAGAGTCGTCGGATGGATCGGGTGTTTCGGAACGCCGGTGGGCGGGTGCTCGCCCGATTCCCGTGAATTCCCGATTATGGCGCATCAATTCCCGTTTGGACCGCAGAAAATTCCCGGTTCCGATTCCGCAGAATGGATTATAACAAATTGATACCCTTGATATTTCTGGCGATCAACCGGCAAAAAACCAGCAAAAATTCGCGGTTATTTCCCGGTTACACGGGAATTTGGCGCGGGGCTCGGGGTGCGGTCGCGGTGGTTGACGCGATCGGCCGTTGCCCTGATCCTGGCCGTGATTGCGGGCGGACCGGGAGGCTTGTTGGTGAGCGGGCGGGTTTTTGACGGCTTGAAGGTGCTCGACTGCGCCAGCTTTATTGCGGGCCCGGCGGCGGCGACGGTGATGTCGGATTTTGGCGCTGCGGTCATCAAGATCGAGCCGCCGGGCATGGGCGACCCCTATCGCCGCCGTGCGACGCCACCGGTTGGGCCGGGGCTCGCTGGCAATCCCGGTTTTGTCCTCGACGGGCGCAACAAAAAGAGCCTGGCGCTCGATCTGCGCAGCGCGGAAGGGCAGGGGGTATTGCACCGGCTGGTCACCGCGGCCGACGTGTTCATCACCAATTATCCACCGCCGGTGCGCCGGCGGCTCGGCATTACCTACGAGGAACTCGCTCCGCGCAATCAGCGGCTGATCTATGCCTCGTTTACCGGCTATGGCGAAACTGGACCCGAGGCCGACAAGCCGGGTTTTGATGCGACAGCGTGGTGGGCGCGCTCCGGGCTGATGCATCTGGTGCGGGCGGGCGAAGAAGCCTCGCCGGCGCGCTCATTGCCGGGCATGGGCGACCATCCCTCGGCAATGGCCACGTATGGCGCGATCGTGACCGCACTCTATCAGCGCGAACGCACCGGCCACGGCGCCTATGTCGGCTCGTCGTTGTTGGCCAATGGGCTGTGGGCCAATGGCTGCTCGGTGCAGGCGGCATTGTGCGGCGAACAGGTCGTGCCGCAACCGCCGCGCGAGCGCGGCGTCAACGCGTTGCGGATCCATTACCGCTGTCGCGACCATCGTTGGATTTTATTGTCGATCGCCGCCGACGAATGGCGCTGGGAGCGATTCAAGGCCTGTATGGGTTCGCCGGCGCTCGACGACGACAGATTTGCCACGCATGCCCGGCGCGAGGCCAATGCGCAGATGCTGATCGCGATCCTCGACGATATCTTTGCGACCCGCGACCAGGCCGAATGGC
>JAFAHP010000148.1 GCA_019237175.1 Alphaproteobacteria bacterium | reverse complement strand
GGCGGCTCCTCAGGACAAGGCGGCTGTCTCGAAGGACGCACAACGCCGATCCAAGTGACTGTCGATTTCCTGACAGCCTCTTCCCGCGGGGGGCGACGGAATAGCAAACGGGTATTACCAGTCTAACCTCCGCCGGAAAGATATTCTACCTTCACGCGGGTTTAGCTGTAAATTCGGTGTATTTCTGTCAGGCATTGGGAGGTGGTTAAACCTGAGGTAGACGGCAGCTGTCGGGAGTGGATCTCGTGGGCGCCAAATCACGTCTCGCTGTTCGGGGGAAAACCGGGATCCGTTCGTCCGGTGACGCGGCATGTCGTGCAATCTCACGGCCTTACGACCCCCTCCCTCCCCCGCTTGCGGGGGAGGGAGGGGAGGGGGCATGCGCCGGAACGATCGAACCGCCAAAGGACGACGCGGCGCAGATGTTAGTTCGCCGCCGCGTTGCCGATCCGGGGGATGAAACCGTCAACCGCGTACGAAGGGCCCCCTCACCCTCCCCTCTCCCGCGGTGGGGGAGAGGGATGCGAAGGGTGGCGAGGCAAACCCCCGGAACGCCCGCCCCTGGCGGGCGGCCGTCCGGGGGCTTATCCGGAGCTGGGTGAGGGGGTAACCCCTCTGCGGGCATGATGCGACTGCTGTTTCATGTCAGAGGGTCAATGGCGGCAGCGCGACCCAGCGGCGCTCGCGGTGGCTCGCGTAGCAAGCCTCGGCCAATTGCACGCTTTTGGCGCCTTCGAGGAGGGACGCCGCAAACGGCGCCTCCTCGGCGACATGACGCAGAAACAATTCCCAACCCATCCGGTAGCCGTTTTCCAAGGGCTCGATGTCGGGCATTTCCTGCCACTGTTCGTCGAACACCATCGGTTGCGGCTCATCGGCGCTGAAGAACGGTTTTGGCGTCGCGACGAGCGGCTGCACGAAGCAGCGATGCAGCCCGGCGACCGCCGAGCCCTGGGTACCGTCGACCTGGATCTGCAACAGGTCGTCGCGCTTGACGCGGCTCGCCCAGGATGAGGCGATCTGCGCCAGGATACCGCCTTCCAACTCGAAGATTGCGAATGCGTGGTCCTCGACATCGACCTCGTACGGCTGGCCGGCTTCGTCACGGCGCTGTGGCTGTGCCGTCATGTGCCGGCATGAGACGGCGGTAATCGGACCCAGCAGCCGGTCGAAGACGTAGCGCCAGTGCGCGAACATATCGAGGATCAGACCACCGCCGGTCGCCTTCTTATAATTCCAGCTCGGGCGCTGCGCCGCAAACAGCTCGCCGTCGAACACCCACCAGCCAAAATCGAGGCGGATCGACAAGACCCGCCCGAAAAACCGCGCCTCGTACAATTTGCGAAGTTTCTTCAAGCCCGGCAGGAACAATTTGTCCTGCACGACCCCGCCTTTCTTGTCGGTGACTTTGGCGGCTCGGGCCAGCGACAACGCGTCGGCGAGGCTCGTGGCGATCGGCTTTTCGAGATAGACGTGCTTGCCGGCGGCGAATGCGGCATGGGCGCGCTCCGGCCGTCCGCCGGTAGCGCTCGCGTCGAAATAAATTGCGATCGTCGGATCAGCGAGACACGAGTCGCGCTCGGTGCTCCAGCGGAGGCCGGCGCTTTTCGCCGCCAGCGCCGCCAGTTTTTGCGGGTCGCGACCCAGTAACAATGGCTCGGGCATCAGCCGATCGCCGTTCGCCAGTCGGAGCCCCCCTTCGTTGCGCATCGCGAGCAACGCCGCGAGGTGCTGCGTCGTCCCGAGCCGGCCGGTGGCGCCGTCGATGACGATGCCGATGGTGTGGGTTGGCATGGCATTCCCTTGGTGAACCTGCCGCCCTCTACGCCCGGTGGGCGGCGGCGGCAAGCGGATAGGCCGCGAGCCGGAAGCGGATGATCGCGAGATTGCCGCGGCCGGTGAAAAGCAGGACGATGAGATGCTACGAACATGCGGCGAGCGCCACCGGCAGAGGGATACACCATGGCACTCTATGAACTTCGAACCTACACGCTTCACGTCGGCAAGATGGCCGAAGCCGTCAAGCTTTATCAGGAGATCGGGTTCCCGGCGCTGCACAGAGGCGGTCAGGATAAAAAGCTGGTCGGTTACTTCCAAAGCGACACGGGCACCATCAACCAGCTCGTCCACCTCTGGAAGTTCGATGACGATGCCGACCGGCGCGCACACTGGGCTGCCGTTTTCGCGAATAGGGATTTTGTCGAGGGCTTCGCCTCGAAGTTCCGGCCGCTCGTCATGACGCAGGAGGTCAAGCTGCTCCATCCCGCGCCGTGGGGCCCGCATCCCT
>JAFAHP010000072.1 GCA_019237175.1 Alphaproteobacteria bacterium | reverse complement strand
GCCCTGCGGCCACCGGCCGCAGGGCCTGCCCCGGGCAGAGCCCGGGCCACGATTCGGGATCGTCAGACCCAGGGGACCAAATCCATAGGCATCCACCTGGATCCCGGGACAAGCCAGGACAGGCCGGGGATGACGACATAAGGACCTCGTTCTCACTCAAGTGGCAATGGGAACTAAGCGAGCCTGCCAGCCTGATCATTCACGATCGATAAAGGCTATCGGTGGTAGAGCCTGTCATCGGCGGCAGGCTGCAATCGACCCCGTGACGCGCTCCGGTGCGGAGCCGCCGACACAAGTAGCCCAGATCTGTTGAAGCTGCAGATTGGCATTGATTGATACAAAACCGGCCGGGAGGCGATCAGAGACCTTGGCTCGACGTCTTGACCGCATCGTTCTGGTACAGCTGCCGACCTGGCAGTTGCTGGTAGTAGCGGCGACCGTCGGTCTTTTCTGGGTCGCGAGCTTGTTCGATTGGGAATTTGTGGCCGGACGGGATGCCTTTTGGAGATTCCCGATGGGAATCGATATGCAGGTTGTTCTCGCCGCCTATTATTACTTTGTTCAGAACCCGTGGCAGCTGCCGCTATTTTACGTCCCCGCACTCGGCGCTCCGACCGGCACCAATGTCATCTTCGCCGACGTGGTCCCGGTCATGGCTTTAGTGGGCCGGCTGATCCACAGCTCTACCGGGGTCATCGTTAATCCTTATGGGATCTTTTTATTTCTGTGCTTTGTTCTTCCCGGCGTGATGATGACGCTGGTGCTGATCGAGGCAAAGACTCGCTGTGCGCTCGCAGCCGTCATCGGCGCAATCTTTGCCGATACGATGCCGGCGTTGCTGTGGCGGTGGGGGGACATCGCGCTCGAGGCACAGTTTCTGCTGATCGGCGCCCTGGCCCTCTACCTCTTTTCGCTGCGGAAAAGGCATTCGGGCGCTGTTGCGGCAGCCTGGATCGGTCTTCTTTGCCTTAGCTACCTGACGAACGTATATCTGTTTGCGATGGTCGGTGCTGTTTGGCTATGCGCACTCGTCCAGCGCCGTCTCGATCGCCTGGCAACGACACCGGAAGCCCTCGCGACCGGGATCGCGACAGTGGCGCCGGTAGCTATTTTGACTGCGCTCGGCGGCCAATTTGGCAAAGGAGGCGGTCTGCCTTTCGCCGAATACGGACACTACTCGATGAACGTGGTTTCGCCCTTTGTGCCGCAGGCAAGCGGCATTTATCCCGGAATGCAAGGAATCATCGATGCAACCGGCGGTCAGTACGAGGGTTTCAACTATCTCGGGCTGGGGCTCTTATTGGCCTCGATCTTTGCGCTGCCAGCCGAGGCCAGTTGGCTGAGCCGGAATGCGCGGCGCCATGCGACACTTCTAATCGCATGCGCGGCTATGACGGCATTCGCGATTTCCCATCGCGTGTTTATCGGCCGGTGGCTGATCCTGACATTGCCAATGCCGCCTTACGTAAGTTCGCTTCTCGGAATATTTCGGTCCAGCGGACGATTTTTCTGGCTGATCGGCTATGCCCAGATTGTTTTGGTCGTTGTACTGGCCTTTCGCCGCCCGCGGCCTGGCGTCGCACTGTGCCTGTTAGGTGCCGCAATTCTTCAACTTTGCGACGTCCAACCCCTCCGCGAGCACATCGTTGGCAGCATTGCGGCCGGAGCGGGAGCCGAGGAACTCGACGAGAACGAAATGTCTCGCTTGGTCAGCCGGGCCAGCCGCATCGAGGTCGTGCCCAGCTTTCAATGCAGCGAGAGCGTGAGACAGATCCGGGCGAACATGCAGCTGATGATCGCAGCGGCTCGTGCGGATGTTCCGACCAATACCGTCTATCTTGCACGGCAGAGCTACGACTTGGATTTGCGGGACGTGCTGCGGTCCCCGTCCCACATCGCAGAGATTCTCCAGAAGCGGCGCTCCCGGTACTGTGAAAAGGAGATTGCGCAAGCCCTCAACGCAGGCGACCCAAGCGAACTTTTGGTGCTCCTTTCCGATCAGCCGCGCCAGCAACAGATGGCGCCGGGGATCACCTGCTCGCGTCTTTCCTGGGCGCGATACTGCAAACTCTCGCAGGAATGAGCCGCTCATAGGTTAGATGGGTTGGATGAATTGGAGCTGGGCTGTTGAACAGCCCAGCTCCAATGAAAAGCACCGCGGATCGTCTGTTCATCAGCACTTAACCTTGGCGAGGGTAGGCTCGCGCCGATGGCATGGATCTGACGCAGAGCGTATCCCTCGTACCGGCGAGGACCCGGCATCTCGCCTATCGCCTGATCGTTCCGGGGACCGTCCTGCTGCCTTATTTGGCGCTGGCGGCGCTGTGGCATTGGGGGCCGAGTTCACTCTATTTCGCGGCCCTGCGCCAGTTCGCCTTCGAGCCGTTTCGTTTTCCGTTTCTCGACATCGACGCGGTGCTCGCGGCCGCCCAGTGTAATCGCGCTGGGATCGACGTCTATATGTGGAACCCGTGCGATGTGCTCGGCCGGCCACATGTCTACTCGCCATTGTGGCTAAAGATCATACCGGGGTTTCTCGATACCGGCGCCAGAACCGCGGTCGGGCTTGGGCTTGGCGTATTGTTCGTTGCCTCGATTGCCGCGACATGCCGGCCAAAATCGCGCGCCGAAGTGTTGTTCATGGCATTAACCGCGTTGTCGCCGATGACCGTCTATGCACTCGAACGTGCCAACAACGATTTGGTCGTCTTCATGTTGATACTAGCCGGTTGCGCGTTTCTTCGTGCTTCTGGCCCGTCCCGTTTTGCCGCTTATGCGCTTTATCTGATCGCCGGACTGTTAAAATACTATCCGCTTGCCTTATTGATCATGCTCGCCCGCGAGCGGCAGCGCGACGCGATTCTCGCCGCCACGGTCGTCACTTCTCTACTGCTGGGGTTGATCGTCGGCGACCACGCCGAACTCGCCAAGGCACTGTCGAACATTCCCTCGCCGTCCTATTATGGGGGCTCGTTTGCCGCCGTGAACCTGCCATTCGGTCTCGCGACGGCACTGGCGGTGCCACCTCCCCGTTTCTTTGCCGTTGCTCTGTTGGCCGTGCTTGGAGGATTGGCGCTCGCCAGGACACGACGATTGGCACAGGTTCTCCACGCCGCGCGGCCCGATTGCAACTCATTCGAGAAGGAATGCCTGATCGCCGGCGCAATTCTGCTGATCGCTTGCTTCTTGGCCGCACGAAACGTCGATTACCGCGGGATCTATTTTGCGATGGTGATGCCGGGGCTCATCCAGCTTCGCCGGATCTGCCGGCAACCCGAAGTGCAGCACTTCTTTTCCCGAATGATCGCGGCGGTGTTGTTCGTCGGCTGGGAAGAACCGCTGCGCCACGCCGTGCAGATGGCGGCTGCCAGCATACCGGGCGAAGGATTGCGCGTGCGCATCGAAATCCTGTTCTGGCTCAGCCGCGAACTGGTGTGGTGGTGGCTGATCGCGGGTCTTGCCGCAATCGTCTGTTGCTATTTGCGGTCGCTTCCGGTCGCCGGCGCCATAATCTCGGCGCTGCCGAAATACCGGCGAGCGCCGCGTTTGGCCCGCTGACTCGCCCCGCAGCCGCTATTCAGCGCAACCGCGCCGCCACCGCCGGAAGGGCAGCGATGTCGATCCCATGCCGCGCGGCCTCGGCGATCAACGCAAGCGGATCGGCCCCCTCTCGCAGCCGCGTCAGTGCCCACAACAGGGTTGAACGGGTGCCGCTGCGGCAATGCGCGACGATCGGCTGAGGTGCCGTTCGTAGCGTCGCGGCAAAGGCTTCGACATCGTCCTTGGTCAGGCTTGCCCCGGTAACCGGGATATGGTGGTACGCGATGCCGTGCGCCTCGGCAAGCCTTCGAGCCTCGGCCGCGGGGAGTTGGCCCGGGTCTTCGTCATCCGGCCGGTTGTTGATGATCGTGCGTATCCCGGCCTGCGCCAGCGCATCGATATCGGCCCGATCGAGCCGCCCGGTGACGCTCAATCCCGGCGTTAAGGGGATGAGTTCGGCTGTCATGCTGCTCCTCCGCAACCGTGATGGCTCAGATTTGCAGCCGCAGCCGCGGCGGTCACCAAAAAAATCAGGCAGCGAATTGCGGGCGCTGCATCAAGTCGCCGGCACGGATCCAGAAGCGCTCGAGCCGGCGCAGCGTGACGGCAGCCGCCTGCAAATCCTCGGCGCCGACCGGCGACTGGCCCAGCATCTCCGAATGGCGGCGGTGCATCGCGGTCAGTACCTCGCGCAACTTCATGCCCTTATCGGTCAGCCGGACATGCACCGAGCGGCGGTCATGCGGCGAGCGCTGTTGCACCAGATAACCGTTCTCGACCATTTTCTTGACGTTGTAGGACACGTTCGAGCCGAGATAGCAGCCGCGCAACGTCAGCTCGCCGACCGACATCTCCGCCTCGCCGATATTGAACAGCATCATCCCTTGAACATTGTTGATGTCGTGAATACCAAGCCCTTCCAGCTCGAGCTTCACCACCTCCAAAAAATGGCGGTGAAGCCGCTCGATCAATGAAATCACTTCCAGATAATTGTTGTTCATCCGAGGCCTCGCAATTGCGCAGTCTCGGCGAAATTAGCGTCGGCCCGGTTAAGCCTTCGTTTCAAATTTTAGGTGCTGGTTTGGCGATAAAGCGATAGATCGCGGAGAAATCGAAACGGCCGCTGCCTTCGTCGACAAATAGCTGATAAAGAGCAGCCGCGGCCGCGCCCATCGGGGTGGGCGCCGCAACGGCACCAGCCGCCTGTTGGGCGAGCCGCAGGTCCTTGAGCATCATTGCTGCGGTAAAACCAGCAGCATAATCGCGGTTCGCCGGCGACGACGGCACCGGTCCCGGCACCGGGCAATAGCCTGTCAAGGCCCAGCATTGGCCAGTCGATTTGCTGACGACATCAAACAAGGTCTGCGGTGCGAGCCCAAGCTTTTGGCCCAACGTAAAAGCCTCGCACAGGCCGATCATCGACACGGCGAGCAGCATGTTGTTGCAAATCTTGACCGCCTGGCCGTTGCCCGCGGGGCCGGTGTGGACGATCGTGCGTCCCATAGCCTCAAGAATCGGCCGCGCCCGCGCAAACGCCGGCGCTTCGCCACCAACCATGAACGTCAGGGTTGCCGCCACTGCCCCGGCGGTGCCGCCAGAGACCGGCGCATCGAGCATGTCAAACCCCGCCTCCTGTGCCGCACCGGCCACCGCGCGGGCAGTATCGACGTCGATTGTCGAGCAGTCGATCAGCAAAGCACTCCTCTTAGCCCGACCCAAGACCCCGCTATTGCCGAGATAAACCTCGCGCACCTGGGGCCCCGCCGGCAGCATGGTAATCACGATTTCGGCGGATGCGATCGCCTCGGTCGCACTCGCCGCCGGCCGTCCGCCTTTTTCCGCCAGGGAGGCGACCGCGGCGGGCACCAGGTCGTACCCGGTGACCTGATGGCCGGCCTTGATCAGGTTCGCCGCCATCGGCGCCCCCATGTTGCCCAGCCCGATAAATCCAATCGCCGCCATTCTCGTGCCTCCTCCATCAACCATCAAAAGCGCAACTCGCGCTCGCCGAGAGGCACGAAATAGGCCTCCACCGTGGCATCGTCGACCGCCCCGAGGCTCGCGGGCTGCCAGCACGGCCTTTGGTCTTTGTGGATCAGCAGGGCCCGCACGCCCTCGTAAAAATCATGCGCCGCCATGAAATGCTGGGTGAGCCGGTATTCGAGCTGCAGCGCCTGTTCGAGATCGTAATCGCGCCCGACGAGCAACTGCCGCAGTGTGACCTTGAGACTGGTCGGCGATTTCGTCAGAAGGCCGGTGCGGGTTTCGCCGGCCCAAGCGGCATCGGGGCCCCCGGAGACTGCTTCGGCAGCGAGCGCATCCAGGATCGCCTCGATCGTGTCGGCGGCAAAGGCGCGATCGATTGCCGGCTGTAGCGCCGCAATCGGAGCGGGCCCGATCTCTGTCGAGTGCTCGCCGAGCAGCGCCTCCACCTGGGCAAACTCGCGGCCGCCCCGCCACCCGGTCCCCGCGAGCGCCGCCAGCAACGGCTCAATGCGATCCTGTGCCACAACATGCGTCGCAAAGCCGCAATAAAACGCATCGGCGGCTTTGAGACGGGCGCCGCTCAGCCCGAGATAGCGGCCGATCCACCCGGGACAGCGGTTCAGAAACCGCGTCGCCCCGACATCAGGGAAGAGCCCGATCCCGGTCTCGGGCATCGCGAACAAGGTCCGCTCGCTCGCGACACGGTAGGCGCCGTTGACCGAAATGCCGACACCACCGCCCATCGTGATCCCATCGATGATCGCGACATAAGGTTTTGGAAAGCGGTGGATGTCGCGGATCAGCTGATATTCCTCGCGAAAGAAGGTCGCGGTCAAATCGCGGGCATCGCTAATCCCTCGCCCGGCCTCGTGGACCGCACGCACATCGCCGCCCGCGCAAAAGGCCCGACCACCGGCGCCGCTGACGACGACCACGCGCACCTTCGGGTCGGCGGCCCAGGCGGCCAGTGCCGGCGCGATGCGCCGGTAGTTCGTCAAGGTCAGCGCGTTCAGTGCCTGCGGCCGATTGATTGTCAGCGTCGCGACGCCGCCCGCGCGGCCGAAAAGGATCTCCTCGCTATTCTCGGTCATTGCGTCGACAGCGGTTTGCGCAGGACCAACGAGGTTGCCGAGACGCGATAACCGAGCGCGGCATAAAATGCGTGCGCTGGCGCGCGGCCGACATTCGAGCTCAAGACCACGGAACAACAATTCCGTTCCTTACCAAAACGCTCGGCCGCGGCCATCAAGCACCGACCGACACCAGCGCGACGGTTTCCTTCGTCGACAACGATCGCCTGCACGACCGCCTCGCGCGGATTTTCGATTGCCGGCCGGTCGAAAACATGCGCCAGCCCGACGATCCGCGCGCCGATGACAGCGACCAGCGCTGCATGACCGGGCGTCGACAACACGTCGCGCAGCCGTTGTGCGAGTTCGTCCGCGGTCATCTCGTAGCCAAGCTGCGCGAGCAGTGATACGCCTGCGGCAACATCCTTATCGGTCATCGACCGCAACCGGACCGAGCCGGCGCATCGCGGTTGCGCTCTGCCATCGGAAAGACTCTCTTCGCCCCTGGGCATGCCTATCAAATTTTCCTTTTCGTTCGTGGCCGGGCTTGGCCCGGCAATCCACGAGATCACACCACGTCGTTAGATAAATCATCCCACTTAGGGTTGTTGAGGAGTATCAGCCGAACCTTCCACGCACGCGGGTAGTGCTTCATCTGCTCGCGCTGCCGCGCCTCGCGGATATCAGCATGGTGTTCGTAATAAACGAGGCGCTTTAAGCCGTAGCGCCTAGTGAAGCCGTCGATCAGACCTCCACGGTGTTCCCAAGCGCGGCGCGGAAGATTGTCGGTCACCCCGACGTACAGCGTCCCGTTCGGCCGATTTGTCATGATGTACACCCATCCGGCGGCCATTGGGTTAATCCAGCAGGTCTCGGAGCTCGTCTCGTGGATGGCCGGGCCAAGCCCGGCCAAGACGTGTTTCAGGCGATTGAGTCCTTTGGGCCTTCGAGTAGCCAGGCAATCGCTTACAGCGTTGAAAAATTTGCTCCACACCAGCAACCGGGGTGGCATTGGTGAAGCTGTGCAGGACTTGCCCGCGGATGCTGCGGTCGCGGATCTCGATCTCGCCCGTATTGTGGTTATAAGCGCATGCATATCGCCGAGCGGTTGCACCACTGGTCCACCACAACACGTTCGCAAGATCTCCGTCGTACTGTTTGATTTCGATCGAGCCGGGTTCGACGCGCCAGATGATCCCCCCGAGGATGGCGAGGGCAATAGCGCTTATCTGTGGGGCGTGGTGCCCAGCGCGGGTCATCACGCCTTCTGCATAATCGTGGAGGGTCTGAACATCGTCGGCCAGGATAGGTATCGGCTTCCTTTCGAAGGGAAAAGTAAACACTGAGCGTCCCGAGGTGCGGGCGGATACCGTGATAAGTCGCGAACAATTCGATCGCTCTCGCGCCGCGCAGCGAACTCACGCATTCGAAGGGCCGAGCAGCCGGCGGGCGATGATGACCCGCATGATCTCGTTGGTCCCTTCGAGGATTTGGTGGACGCGCACGTCGCGCAGATAGCGCTCGATCGGAAAGTCCTTGAGATAGCCGTAGCCGCCGAACAGCTGCAGCGCCTCGTTGCAAATGCGGAACCCGGCGTCGGTGGCAAAACGCTTGGCCATTGCGCAATGGATAACCGCATGCGGATCGGCGGCATCGAGGCTGGCCGCACCGCGCCACACCATCAACCGCGCTGCATCGAGCTCGGTCGCCATGTCGGCGAGCTTGAATTGCAACGCCTGGAATTCGCCGAGCGGGCGCCCGAATTGGCGGCGCTCGAGCAGGTGCGCTCGCGTCGCTTCGAGACAGGCGCGCGCCCCGCCGAGCGAGCACGCCGCGATATTGAGGCGCCCGCCGTCGAGCCCCATCATTGCGATCCGGAACCCCTCGCCCTCGTCCCCAAGCCGGTTGGCAACGGGAACCCGGCAATCCTCGAAAATCACCATCGCGGTCGGCTGCGTGTTCCAGCCGAGCTTCTTTTCTTTCTTGCCAAAAGAGAGGCCAGATGTGCCGTTCTCGACAACGAGGCAGGAGATGCCGCGCGGGCCTTCGCCCCCGGTCCGAACCATCGCGAGGTAGATGTCGCCGGCGCCAGCGCCCGAGATGAACGCCTTGGTGCCGTTCAGCACATAATCCCCGCCGTCGCGCCGAGCGCGGGTCGCCAATGCCGCCGCATCCGAGCCGCTGCCCGGCTCGGTCAGGCAATAACTGGCGAGATGATCCATCGTCGTCAGCTTTGGCAGAAAGCGGGCGCGTTGCTCGCTGCTGCCAAAGCGGTCGATCATCCATGACACCATGTTGTGGATCGAGAGATATGCGGCGGTCGACACGCAGGCGGCAGCCAGTTCCTCGAACAGGATCGCGGCATCGACGCGGCCGAGCCCGCTGCCGCCGAACTCCTCGCCGACATAGATCGCAGCAAAACCGAGCGCGGCCGCGCTCCGCAACGCCTCGACCGGAAACTCCTGGCGCTCGTCCCAAAAAGGTGCGTGCGGCAGCCATTCCTCGCGGGCGAAGACCCGTGCGGTCTCCTGAAACGCCCGCTGCTCATCCGAAAGCACAAAATCCATCCCGCGAATATAGCCGCCGGTCGGCAGCGGGCAATGAGTCCTACGGAGTTGCCGCTTGAATTTATCCTGCGGCAGCGCGCTCGGTCAGTCTCATCCCGGCAGGAAAAGGCTTGAAGTGCCTCGACAGGGTCAGGCCTTGGCGCTGATAGGAAGAGCCGATCGCGCTTCCATAAAGTTTGTCGGGCCCGGTGATCAGACGCTCGTAGACCAGCCGTCCAATGATTTGGCCGTGCTCTAAGAGGAACGGGACCTCGTGTGCGCGCACCTCTAGCACTGCACGGCTTCCCTTGCCTCCCGTCTCGGCCATGCCAAAGCCGGGATCAAAAAAACCCGCATAATGCACTCGAAATTCGCCAACCAGCGTGTCGTACGCCAGCATTTCCGCCGCCTGGTCCGTCGGTATAGCGACGGCCTCTCGCGACGCAAGTATGTAGAAATCCTCTGGATCTAATATTATTCCTTCGTTATTAGATTTAAATACAGGATCCCAAAAATCTCGGAGATCGTAGTGATTCGTCACATCAACATCAATGACAGGCGCATGCTTTCTAGCTTTGTAGCCTACAAACCCACGCTGCAGGGTCCCGCTTACGTCAACAGTAACTGCGAGACCGCCCTCGATCAATTCCCTGCCTAAAGGCGCACCCGGGGGCACTATGTTGAAGCCGACCTCTTCGTGCAGTCGGCGCAGGGCGGCGTTGCTCGATGTTGGTCTTCCTCGGCGAACACGAAGCTGCACCAGCCGTGAACCTGTTCGAACGAGAATGCTAAAGGACCGAGGTGATAATTCAGCATAGAGCGGCCCGGAGTAATTGGATTTTATATGGTCGAATTCTGTACCATAATCAGTAATTACGCGTGCGAATACATTAAGCCGACCTGTCGAACTTTTTGGATTAGCGGAACCAGATGTGCGGTACCGCAGGTCTAAATGTTCCAACAATTGCACAATATAAACACAGTCCTTCTCCAAGACAGCGCCGCTACGGAGATCGAGGGTATGAAGAGACAAGGCGCTCAACTTCTGCGCGACCGTGTGGTCGGGTCCCGGGAGAAAACTGGCGCGAACACGATGAGCCACTTTTCCTAGGCGCAGATCAATGCTCGCGGGTTGGATCTGGTCGTTATCGATAGGTTCCAGCGATTGGATCTCGCGGGTACGATCGATTGCGTCCCGCAACAATTGTGACGGCAAGATCCCCGTAGCGTGTTCAAGCTCTCTCGGTTCCGGGGGCGGAAACAATTCTCCGCTGGATCGCTCGGGTTCGGGTAGTGGGAACAGTACGGGCTCGATCGGTTTCGTCATACACGTGTTATCCGCGTGGATCACAGCGTTTATCTACGCCACCTAGACAGCAGCGAATACCCCACAGCATAGACTTGTCGTTTTCTCGTAGCGCCGCACCTGCGGCCGAATTGTTTACTGGGCTACGCCGGTTGAAACGAACTGGTCAGCTGTCCTTGCCGGCGTGCCGCGTACTCGCTTCCAATGCTGGTTTAGGGGATAAGCGGGTTCGACCAACTCAGTCCGGGGAATCGCGCGAAATCGGCGTCCGCCGAGCATATGGTCAACCCATGTTCTATTGCGAGCGCCGCCAAGTGGGCGTCCGGCACCAAGTTCCCGTAAATGCCCGGTAATGCGAGCAATGTCTCGAGGACGGCAGGGTGACGTTCGGTCGGTTGCGGCACCCAAACGAGATCATTGGCAAGCCACATCGACACCTGCGCCGACGCTTGCTCGACCGGCTCGGCGTGCTCGAAGATCCTGGGGTTTGTAACGAGACGCAGAAACGCCAGAAGGCTGACCCACGGCAATCCGACGCGGGCGAACCCGTTGAGTTGGCGATCGAGCCAGTCGCGCGCCCGCTGATGCTGGGGTAATGATGCGACGTGGGCGTAAATCAGGATGTTGGCGTCGATCAGGATCAACGAAAGCCCTCGCCCTCGGCGATCGCCAGCGCCTCGGCCACATTGTCGAGGCTCGCAATGCGCAGACGGCCAAGCGAGACTGACCGGGTCTGAAAGGGCTGGCGCGGCTTTTTCACTTCGGTCATCTCGTGGAGCCCGCGGCGCAGCGCTTCGTTGACCAGCGCCTTGAAGTTCAAATTCCGTGTCCTTCGCAACCGTTCGAGCAACACGGCAACATCGTCATCGATCGTCAAGGTCGTTCGCATGCATCAAGACGTAGTACAGTTGATGTCTTGATGTCTATCAATATGGCGATTTTGACGAGCGCGGGGACGGGTGATCGGTTTTCGTCGATGGCTTGGCGCTGATATAACGATAGCGGGTTTTACAGCGGGCGCCGCACATGGGTTCGGGGACAGGTCACAAGGCCTTCTGATGGCGGGGGATCTCAAATCGCTGCTGGCGACGGTCGCGGCCGGGCGCAGCCTCAGCGAAGGCGAGGCCGAGGCGGCCTTCGACATCATCATGAGCGGTGATGCTACCCCGTCGCAGATGGGCGGCTTTTTGCTCGCGCTGCGGGTGCGTGGTGAAACCGTCGACGAAATCACCGGTGCCGCCCGCATCATGCGCGCCAAGGCCGTG
>JAFAHP010000747.1 GCA_019237175.1 Alphaproteobacteria bacterium | reverse complement strand
AACGGCGAGCCGGTAGCCGGGATCCGGCAAGAATACTTTTCAAAAACCAGCTGGTCGCCCTCAACGCCAGCCACTTTCCAGCCTGCCTCGAGATAGAACTTTTCGGCACGAGTCCCCGAAGACGTTGTAAGCCACACGCGCTCACATCCGGCCGCCTCCAGCGCCGCGCACGCGCGTTTGAAGAGGCGCCCCGCGAACCCACGCCTCTCAAAAGCTCGATCCATGAAGAGTGCCCAAATGCTGCCGTCTCGCGGATCAGCGGCCGAAAACCCAACGATGCGGCCGCCTTCTTTCCAAACGAAAATGCCCGGATTGGCTATGAACCAGCGATAATCCTCGATGGTAACCCGGGCCGGGTCGCGCAGCGGGTTCTCGCGCACCGCACCGCGGATTTCGGCAAGACGAGGAATATCGGCCTCGGTGGCGGTTCAGATCATGGCGGTGATTGGCACCAGTTTCGGTACGTCACAGGGCTATCCATGCGCTGATTGGCGCCCGGCCTCGTTGCCGAGCCAACTGACGGGCAACGCCGGCCACTACTATCCCTTGAACAAATTTGGCAGACCTTGCCAGCAAGCGTCGTAGTTGCGCTGCAACGCCGGGGTTTCGAGCGCAAACCGGGTCGGGTGGATCGGCAGGCGCGATTCGAACATGAAGGCGAGTGTGTCTTCGATCTTTTGCGGCTTCAGATCCGCAGTGCTCGCGCGTTCGTAGGTCGCCGCGTCGGGACCATGGCCGGACATGCAATTGTGCAAAGACATGCCGCCCGGGACAAAGCCCTCGGCCTTGGCGTCGTAGGCGCCATATACGAGGCCCATGAACTCGTTCATGACGTTGCGGTGAAACCAGGGCGGACGAAATGTGTGCTCGGCCACCAACCAGCGCGGCGGAAAAATCACGAAATCGCAATTGGCCGTGCCGGGGAACTCTGAAGGCGACGTCAGGACGGTAAAGATTGACGGATCAGGGTGGTCGAAGCTGATCGTCCCCAGCGTGTTGAAGCGACCCAGATCGTATTTGTAGGGTGCGTAATTGCCGTGCCAGGCGACGACGTCCAGCGGCGAGTGGTCGAATTCCGCTGCCCACAGGTTACCAGCGAATTTGACCACGACCTCGAACGTTTCCTCGCGGTCCTCGTAGGCGGCGACCGGGGTCAGAAAGTCACGCGGATTAGCGAGCCCGTTGGCGCCGATGGCTCCCAATTCGGGCAGCCGGAACAGCTCGCCGTAATTCTCGCAAACATATCCGCGCGCCGTGCCGTCGGGCAGGGCGACGCGGAATTTGATGCCACGCGGGATCACCGCGACCTCTCCCGGAGCGGTTTCAATCTCGCCAAATTCGGTACCCAGCCGCAGGCGGCCGAGTTGCGGGACGATCAGCAATTCGCCGTCCGCATCGTAAAAGACGCGGCGGTCCATTGGCTTTGTCGCGCGGTAGACATGCACGCCGATCCCCTGGCGCATACCTGCATCGCCGTTGCCGCCGATCGTTACCAGAGTGTCGACAAAATCCGAGGGCGTGTCGGGAAACGGCAGCGGATCCCAGCGCAGGCGGTTGGGCGAAGCTTCGGCCTCGTGGAACGGCGTCGAGCGCAACAGCCCGTTGTGGACCCGGTGATAAGCCGGGTGCGCCGCCGACGGCCGGATCCGGTACAGCCACGAGCGCCGGTTCTCGCGGCGCGGCGCGGTAAACGCCGTCCCCGAAATCTGCTCGGTATAGAGGCCGCGCGGGTGACGCTGTGGGGCGTTCTGGCCTTTCGGCAAGGTGTCCGGCAACGCCTCGCTCGCCTGCTCATTGCCAAATCCGGATAGGTAACGGAGCATCTCGATCATTCCGGTGGAACGGGGATGATGACTTGTTCCTTGACGATGTAGCTCTTGATTTGGCCGATAAACAGGGCGCCGTCGGCAAAGAGGCGCTGTGCTTCGGGCGTTGCGTTGGCGCGCTCCATTGCTTCGCGGTTGTCGTACCAAAGTTCGGCGATGCCGTCGATTTCGACATTCGTGGTCGGGATGTCAGGCCGGGTTCGCTCCGCCAAAATGTGCGATTGCACATAGCGGCGCACACCCGGAACCGCTCGCGCCAAAGGCGCGTGGATCTCCAACCAGTGCTTGACGAAATCTTCATGACTGAGCCCGTCCTTGCGGGTCAGCAGCCCGATGCTCTTGATCATTCAGCTCGCCCCGGTTCGAAACGGCGCTGCGCGGCGACGCTCGCATCACCATCCTCGATCATGATACCGTCCCCAGAACCCGACAAAAAGAAAGGACGACCGCAGCCATGGACCTAAAGCTGGTCAGAGAGGAGGCGATCGAGAGGACCACCCGCTTTTTCTGGGACAACCGGGGTTTTGTTCCCAGCGAGGACAGTGACGAGTGGGAGGCGGAGTACCGGCGCCAGTTCGAGCTGGCAAAGACGCGCCACGCGAACGGTGTCGCCGCGCCCGCCGATGCGGCCGCGGCGCGCACCGCGACCCCGGCGGCGGAGCCGAGGAACCTGGCGGAATTGACCGGTGCGCCGACCCAGATCCGATGGGCTGCCTCGCTGCGCGCCGACAGGCTGCGCGAAATCCGGGACCCGGACATACGCGAATGGCTCGCCACGACCTGGACCAGGGCCAAGAGCTGGATCGACACCCAGGAGTTGCCGACATCCGTGTTCTTGCAGCGGATCGCGCCGCACTATCAGGAATACTGCAAGAAGGCCGATCAGGAGGCCCGCATCCGGACACAACGGCATCAGGCGCAGCAAGCCGCAGCCGCCGCAATTCGCCAACAGGTCGAAGAGGCCGGCATCACGGTGGAAGGGATGATCGAACTGGTCGATTTGTGCGATCGCTCACCCTCGGTACCGCTCAACGCCAAACTCGGGGAGCTGGATCATCAGGATCGCAATCTGCGCATTTTCGAAACCCACGATCCGGCTCTGTTGATGGTACTCGAAAAAGACGGGACGGGTCGCAGCGAATATGCGATCGAACGCGATGAGGGTCTGGTCGCCGACCTGATCTTGCTGATGAAGGCGGCGGCGCTGGCCTAACGAGAAGCGGGAGCAAAGATCATGGCGACAGCGCTGATGACGTCGGCACTCGATGCGCGAGCGGCGATGGAGCGGCTGAATGCCGAAGCCGCGCCGCTCCACATCTGGCTGCGGACCCAAGCAAACGCACCGGCGCAGCGGCCGTGGTTTCGCGAGACCGGGTTGACGGCAAGCGGCCGCATCGCGTCGGGCCGCGTCGGCGCGGCCCAGCTGAAGCCGGTCGCGCATCGCTGGCGCTGGCGCGAAATCGGCCCCTATCTCGAGCGCATCGCCGAAATCGCCCGCGGCGCCGACGTGTCGCCGATCGAATTCGCCGAGCGCCAGCAATTTCTGCTGACCAACCCGGGCCTTGGCGGAAGGTTGCAGGTCACCAGCACGATGCGCTGCGCCGTGTCGATCTACAATCCGGGCGACGTCGCCCCGGTCCACATCCACACGCCGAACGCCAGCCGCACGATCCTGTCCGAGAACGGAGGCTATACGACAATCGAAGGCGAGCGCTGTGCGGCGAGGCGCGGCGACCTGATCCTGACCCCAAACGGCACTTGGCACGACCATGGCAACAACGGCTCCGAGCCTGTGGTGTGGGTCGACGTCCTCGATTTCCCGCTGATGGAATTTCTCGACTGTGTGTGGCTCGATGAGGCGTATCCCGGCGAGCGACAAGGCAATCTGCGCGCGCAGGCGGCCACGCAGTCCGATGGCTATTCTCAGCGTCTCTATGGCAAAGGTGGGCTGGTCCCGGCCTTTGCCGCTTCTGGGCGCGGCTTCGGGCGCAGCACCTCGCCGATGTTTCAGTACCGCGGCGCCGATGTGCGCGCCGCCCTCGACAATCTGCGCGCCGAGCCGGCCGACCCCTACGACGGGGCCGTCCTGC
>JAFAHP010000298.1 GCA_019237175.1 Alphaproteobacteria bacterium | reverse complement strand
CCGCGCGGATGGGGGACGACCCGCGCACCAGCGTCGTCAATGGCGATTGCCGCAGCTGGGACATCCGCAATCTGTGGATATGCGATGGTTCGGTCTTCCCGACCGTCGGCGGCGTCAACCCGTCCTTGACGATCCAGGCGATCGCCTGCCGCACCGCCGACCGTATCAAGAGCCTAGCAGCGCGCGGTGAACTGTAGTCCGGGCTCTTGGACATCGCGCAAGCTCTCCGACGCCGGGCGTCATTTTTCGCAGTGCTGGTCGGAGATTGCGATCGTATAGCTTGGCGTATGTCGGCTTTAAGGCTCCAGCCTGATCGTCAGACATTTCCGCTCCCCAGGATCTTTGATGGTTCGCTGCAGCGTCCCGAGTTCCCTGGGTTAGCGGTCCTGCTAACGACCGGTTACGCAGGAAGAGGGCCAGCGACCGTCACTGATGAATTTTCCGATGATTGCAAAGCCGTTGCGGCTGGCGGAGCTGACCCAGACCGTCGCTCGACTGATTCGAGGGACACCGTCTGACTCTGTGGCATGCTTACAGACCTCGCCGCCCGCGTGAGCTAGTTCGGCGCGTAGTCCGCGAGCCGTGGTGCAGTTCCCTTTGGCGAGTGCTCAGCACGCGCACGTCGCCCCATCGGTTTTGCCTTTGTCACGAGCGACCCTCGATGGGAACATATGCAGACGAATAACGTTCAATTGACAAGCGATTTCACAGAAAGACAGCGCTCCCTATGCCAAGTCGGGTGGCCCGCCACGTCGTTCTTTCCGAAACAGCGACTTTCGATGCAAAGACTGGCGCCTTGCGCGTGGTAATCGAGACCCCCCAGGGCAGCCGTAACAAGTACGATTATGACCCCGATTGCGACTGCATGGAACTGGGCACCGTCCTGCCGGAAGGGATGCAGTTTCCCTACGATTTCGGATTCGTGCCGTCGACCCTGAGCGATGACGGCGATCCGCTCGATATTCTCGTGCTCATGGATGCGCCGGTGGCGCCAGGGTGCGTGATCAAGGTCCGGCCTGTGGGTGCGATCGAGGCGAAGCAGAAAGCCAAGGGCGAGGGTTGGGAACGAAACGATCGTTTGATCGCGGTCGCGGTGCACTCACAGACCCACCCCGAGGCGAAATCGATCGGCGATCTGCGCCCGCATCTGGTTGAGGAAATCAAGGCATTCTTTATCAACTATAACCATCTACGCGGGCGCAAATTCAAGCCGCTTGCCGAAGCCGGCCCGCGGGCGGCGGAGAGGCTGATCAAAGCGGGCAGAAAGACCTTCAGGAAGGAGCAGGATAGCCGGCGCAAAGACCAGAAATAACGGCTTTCGCTCGCTTGCACGTCGCGTTGCTTCGGCTGTGCGCCAGCGAGCGCTCGGGCGACGCGGGAATCTCGTGCGCACGATCCAGGTCCCCGTTCCGGCCCTAATCATCATCGAGAGTGGAAAGGCCGCAGGAAGGTGCGGCCTTTTCCGATTTGCACTCAGCGGTCAGGCCACCCGAGTGCCGAGCTGAGCCTTGCGGGTCTGGAACTCGCGGCTCATGGCTTCGAGTTGCTCCGTATCGAACTCGTCGCGCGCGCAGCTGAAGCCGGTGCTCTCTTCTTCGATGACGTGGTCCTCGATGAGATCCTGCAGCACCTTGAATTCGGCCGTCCATTCCTCGCTCATCGGATTGCCGAGATCGACGAGTTTCTCTACCTGTTGCTCGACCAGAGCGTGTTCGCTCGTGCCTTCCATGCCGAACTTGCGCGACTCGCCTGACTTGCCGGTCTCGAGGCGTCGATAGAGAACCTCCTGCTCGGCCTTAAGGTGCGGGAGCAGCTTGTCCTTCATCTGCGCGAAGAGCCGCGAGCGTTCGCCGCCATTGTCGCTGTCCATGATCTCCTCGAGCAGCTCGTCGACCTCGCTGTGGTCGTCGTGCAGGTCTTGCAGGATACCTTCGGCGATGCCGAGCATTTCCCTAATCATCATCGATCCTTTGGGCTGGAGGTAAGTGACTCCTTCAACACCAACGAGGTCCTTTGGTTGCGCCGCTGCGTGCATCGTTGCGGCAATCACCAGATCACTGGGCAGAGGGTGCGCGCGCACCGATGGAACCCGATCAAAGCCTGCGCAGTTCTTTTCCCAAAGAACAGACAAAAAGTTCCTGGAATCGGTTTCGAGGGAGGAGTGCTGTGGCCGCCGCCAACTACAACCGGTCGATCCCGGCTTTGGTTACGGATGCAGTGACCAGCTTTACGGTGCTCGTCCGCAAGGAGACCCAGCTCGCCCGCGCCGAGATGTCGGAAAAATTAGGCGAGCTCGCTGTTGGCCTGGGTTTATTGGTGGTTGGCGCGGTATTGCTGATCCCTGCGCTCGTGATCCTGCTCCAATCGGTGGTGACGGCTTTGGTCAATGCCAGGATACCTGCAGTCTGGTCCTCATTGATCGTCGGCGGTGCAACCCTCGCGGTCGGGCTGATCTTGCTTGCCGTCGGGATCGTCCGGCTAAAGGCCTCGCGCCCGGTGCCGAGCAAAACCATAAAACAACTTCAGGCCGACGCCGAAGTCGCCAAAAACGGAGGAATGAGGAACGATCATGCCACGAGAGAGCGAGTTGCTTGAGCGGGAGATCGAACAGGCGCGCAGCGGCCTCGCTTGCGCGCTCGATGAGTTGCGCGCACGAGCGACGGTGGGACAGATCGTCGACGAACTAGTCGATTATGCGCGCCAGACGCCGATGGCGGATTTCGCCCGCAATCTGGCGCGGGAGATCCGGGAGAATCCACTGCCCATTCTGCTGATATTTGCCGGCGTGGCCTGGGCATTTGCTGCGACCGTCCTGTCGCAAGGCAGAAACACGGCGCGCCCGATTGCTACAACCGGAGGGGCGGCCGTCGAGGCTGTGCACGAGATTGTTCAGGCGGAGCAGCGCGAACTATGGGAGGTGACACAGATCGACGAACCCGTCGAGTAGAGGACGGTCTATGGACGACATCCATCCTCCGGAGGCAGAAGCTCACGACCGCCGCGCGGGCCTCGAAGCCGGAGTGCTTCAACCTCAGCGTGGCGCCGGCGGAGGGAGCGCCGATCGATTGCGCCGCCCGGGATCACACAACGAGTGGCCCAGCGAAGATGGGCGCGGACGAACCGCGGACACGCCATCGCTCATACCGGCACCCGGATGGAAAGATATCCTGCTGCGTGTCTATCGCAGCATTTCTGAGGATCGTCTGCTGGCCAACGCGGCGGCGGTGACGTTTTACGCACTGTTGGCATTGTTTCCGGCGATCGCCGCGCTGGTCTCGATCTACGGGCTTTTTGCCGATCCCGCCACGATCGCCAACAATCTGAATTCGATTTCCGGCATCCTGCCAGGCGGCGCCGTCGACGTGGTCCGCGATCAGTTGAACCGGCTCGCCGCTCAGCCGCGCGGTACGCTCGGGATCAGCTTCTTGATTGGTCTTATCATATCGCTGTGGAGCGCCACCGGCGGTATCAAAGCACTCTGCGACGCGCTCAATGTCGTTTACCAAGAAAAGGAGGAGCGCGGCTTCATCCGGCTCAACGCGACAAGTCTTGCCTTCACGGTGGCGATGATCGCCTTCCTCATCGTCGCGATCGCCTGCATCGTTGCCGTCCCGGTCGCACTCCATTACCTGCCGGGTTTTATTGGGCCGATCCTCGACATCGCCAGATGGCCGGTGCTCCTGGTGCTGGTGGCGGTGGCGCTAGCCTGCATGTACCGCTACGGGCCGAGCCGCACCGAACCCCGTTGGCGCTGGGTCACCTGGGGAAGCGCTCTTGCCGCGTTGGGCTGGCTCGGCGTCTCCGCCCTGTTCTCGTGGTATACGGCCCATTTTGGCAGCTACAACAAGACCTACGGTTCACTCGGCGCGGTCATCGGGTTCATGACCTGGATGTGGCTCTCGGTGACCGTGATCCTGGTCGGCGGAAAACTCAACGCCGAAACCGAACACCAGACCGCTTGTGAGAGCACTGAAGGATCGGAAAAGCCGCTCGGGAAACGCGGCGCCAGAATGGCTGACACGGTCGGGGAATCTCAGACCTGACGTACTCGCTTTCCAAGACCAAAGATAGACAACCCATCTCGGTCGGGGCTTGCACGGCCTTTTCAAGGTGGTCTTGGCAAATTCACAGTCAATACCAGGTTTGTTACTGATCGAGAACAAAATTTAACCAAATGATCCAGAGCATTCATCGAAAGATTACATTACAATGATAAGTATATCCAGTAAAAAGCGGATTAGCGGAGCCGTAGTACAAACGAGGGTTGGATCCAATGCCCGACATCTCGAAATTACTCGAACCTGAGATCCCGCGCTTGCCCCGATACACGCGCGCCTTGGCGCGTGACCCCGTCAGCGCTGACGATCTGGTTCAGAGTTGCCGAGCGCGGGCGATTGCCAAGCAGCATCTCTGGCCGGAAGGGACCGACCTGCGCGCCTGGTTATTGACGATCCTACACAACCAGCATGTCAGCGAAGTACGACGTTCCGCGCGCGCCGGCGTCGCCGTTTCGGTCGAGGATTTGGCGGGCGCGCAGCCGGTCAAAGAAAACGCCACTGCTTTGCTCCAGTTGCGCGACCTCGACCGCGCAATAGGTCGCCTCTGCGAGCAACAACGCAAGGTGGTCTTGCTTGTCGGCCTCCACAGGTTGCGCTACGAGCAGGTGGCACTGATCCTCGATATTCGGGTCGGCACGGTGCGATCGCGACTATCCCGCAAACACAACAAGCTGCGGGCGCTGATGCAAACGACCGCCGCTTTGCCGCGGCGAAGCGGGACTTTGAGCACGCAGCATGCTGCTTGATCCGAATACACAACTTGCGCTCGATCGGCCGCGCAAGACAGCGGCGCCCGCAACCCCAAGCCCGGCGGTTGGACCGAGCAAATCTCGTCTCCTTCGGGTCCTCGGCCCCGGTCTGATTACCGGGGCGTCCGACGACGATCCCTCAGGAATTGGCACCTACAGCCAAGCTGGCGCGCAACTCGGCTTCGGCGTCTCGTGGACAATGTTGCTGACCTATCCGTTGATGGTCGCGATCCAAGAGATCAGCGCCCGGGTCGGACGGGTGACCGGCCGCGGCATCGCTGGCAACATCGCCCGTCATTATCCGGGCTGGATGCTGCAGGGTCTGGTGTTTTCGCTGTTTGCCGCTAACGTTATCAATCTCGGCGCCGATCTCGGGGCGATGGGCGATGTGACGAAGCTGTTGATCGGGGGTCCGGCAGCGGCTTATGTCGTGTTTTTCGGAGTGGCATGCGTCGCCGCGCAGATATTTGTGCATTACGCTCGCTATGTGCGAGTGTTGAAATGGCTTAGCCTGAGCCTGTTCGCCTACGTCGCAGCGCTGGCAGTAATACGAGTGCCATGGGGCGAGGCCCTCTGGGGACTTTTTGTCCCGCACATTTCCTTCAATGGCGACTATTTGACGATGTTGGTCGCCATCTGCGGTACGACGATTTCACCGTACCTGTTTTTCTGGCAGGCGGCAGAAGAGGCCGAGGATGTGCGGGTCAAGCCGGCGCGGATACCGCTGGTTCGCGCCTGGCGGCAGGCGCCTTCGGCCTTCGCGCGGATCCGCGCCGACACCATGGCCGGGATGGGCTTCTCGAACTTGATCGCGGTCGCGATCATGATCACGACCGCGGCGACGCTGCACGCCAACGGCGTGACAAACGTCGAGACATCGGCGCAGGCCGCCCAAGCCTTAAAGCCGATCGCCGGCGAATTCGCCTATCTGATCTTTGCGATCGGGATCATCGGCACCGGCCTTCTCGGAGTTCCGGTGCTTGCCGGCTCCGCCGCCTACGCTCTGGCCGAGGGCAGGGGGTGGCCGGTGGGATTGGCACGCGAGCCGAAAGAGGCGCTGGCCTTCTATCTGAGCCTGGTCGTGGCGGCCTTGCTCGGCATCGGTCTGAATTTCACGCCGATTGACCCGATCAAAGCGCTTTTTTGGAGTGCCGTGATCAATGGCGTCGTTGCCGTGCCGGTCATGGTGATTTTGATGCTGATGACGGCGCGGCCGAAAATTATGGGTGAGTTCACGATTAGCGGATGGCTGCGTGCCTTGGGCTGGCTGTCGACTGCCGCGATGGCGGCCTGTGTCGCCGGGATGTTTGCAACCTGGCTGGTCTGACGCAGGGCGTTGTCTGAGTTGCTTCCCGCGAAAACGATGCCGGTTTCGTATCAGGGCGGACCGGCCTCGCCCCATTAAGTACGGCGGCTCTCGCTCTTCTCCAGCACGAAAAGGCGGCTCTTTTTTCTATTTGGGTGATCATTGCTCCTCTGTGACGTTTTGAAGACGGAGGATGAGCTTGCTCGAGGCATGGAACTCCCGAAAAAGGTCAAATTGGCCCTCGACGAAACCCGAATACTGATCCTCGGCGCTCAAATTTTGCTGGGGTTTCAGTTTCGCGGCGTTTTCCGTGATGGCTATGACCGGCTGGCGCCCGGTGCGCGTTTGTTGGACGCGGTCGCTCTGGCACTTATGATCTGCGTCGTCGGTCTATTGATTATGCCGGGCCCCTATCACCGGGTTGTCGAAGGTGGCGAGGACACCGGAAATTTCCACCGCCTGGTCACTGCGGTGGCCGAGATTGTGCTTCTGCCATTTGCGGTCGCCCTCGGCTTTGATCTCGTCATCACCACGGACCTCATCTTCGGGAAAACGACCGGTTGGATCGCCGGCAGCTCGGCAAGTGCCGTGGCCCTCACCCTCTGGTATGGATTTCCGCAATCGAGAAAATGGCAGACTGGCGCAAAGGAACGTCGAATGACCCAGGCCCAGGCCGACGAGGT
>JAFAHP010000287.1 GCA_019237175.1 Alphaproteobacteria bacterium | reverse complement strand
GTTTGGGCGCAAAAACCTGCGACTTACCGGCTCGGCGTTCTGACGGACGCCGATCGACAAGGGGCCGATGGCGGCCCGGGACCGAGAGTTGCGCTGTGGTTTTTGCGATGCCCTATTATCCCTCCTCCATGGTTTTAGCCGCACAGGCCATCCTTTGGATGCCCGCGCCTGCCCGGTGGCGACTTAGCAGCGGCCGGCGGCGCTAGTCCGATCCGCCGGCCACCACACCCCGACCCGATCCTCGGCCGCCGCCTCTACAGGCGGTGATCCCGCATCAGGAGTTTTCCCATGTCCGGCATGCCTATTCACAAATATCGCCAGTTTGCCCCGATAAACTTGCCCGACCGGCGCTGGCCCGGCCGCATCGTCGACCGCGCACCGATTTGGTGCAGTGTTGACCTGCGCGACGGCAATCAGGCGCTGGTCGAGCCGATGGGTCCCGAGCGCAAACGCCGGATGTTCGACCTTCTGGTCAAGCTCGGCTTCAAGGAGATCGAAGTCGGTTTTCCCGCCGCGTCCGAGACCGACTTTACTTTTATCCGCGAACTCGTCGACCAGGATCTCGTCCCCGACGATGTGACGATCCAGGTGCTTACTCAGGCTCGGCCGGAGCTGATCGCGCGCAGCTTCGAATCGATCCGCGGCGCGAAGCGGGCGATCATGCACCTTTACAACTCCACCTCGACCCTGCAGCGCCGGGTCGTCTTCGGTCTCGACAAGGACGGTATCTCCGACATCGCCGTCAACGGCGCCCGGCTCATCCGCGATCTGGCCGAAGGGATGCCAGAGAGCCAAATCATCTATCAGTATTCGCCCGAGAGCTTCACCGGAACCGAGCTCGATTACGCCGTCGAGATCTGTGAAGCGGTGATGGATGTCTGGCAACCGACCCCCGAGAAAAAGGTCATCCTGAACCTGCCCGCCACCGTCGAAATGGCGAGCCCGAATGTTTACGCCGACCAGATCGAGTGGTTCGGGCGCAACATCCGCGACCGCGACAGCATCGTGTTGAGCCTGCACCCGCACAATGATCGCGGCACCGCGGTGGCGGCGGCCGAGCTCGGCGTCATGGCGGGTGCGGATCGCGTCGAGGGGACGTTGTTTGGCAATGGCGAGCGTACCGGCAATGTCGATGTCATGACCCTGGCGCTGAACCTGTTCAGCCAGGGGATCGATCCTGCTCTCGAAATCCACGACATCGACGATATCGTCCGCACGGTCGAGCACTGCAATCAGCTGCCGGTCCACCCGCGTCATCCCTATGCCGGCGAACTCGTCTACACCGCGTTTTCGGGCTCGCACCAAGATGCGATCAAAAAAGGGTTCGAAGCGCTGGCAAAACGCAACGATCCGCTTTGGGAAGTGCCGTATCTGCCGATCGACCCCAAGGATTTGGGGCGCACCTATGAGGCGGTGATCCGCGTCAACAGCCAATCGGGCAAGGGCGGTGTCGCCTATGTGCTGAAGGCCGATCGCGGGCTCGACCTGCCGCGGGGATTGCAGATCGAATTTTCAAAGCGGGTTCAGGAGGTCGCCGACCGTACCGGCAAGGAATTGACCAGCGCCGATATCTGGCGGCTGTTCGACGAGACCTATCTCGGCCGCAGCGAGGTCGTGCTTGCCGATTACAATCTGTTCCCCGAGCCGGGCGCACCGAACCGGCGGCGGATAGCCGCGTCGGTGGTCATCGACGGTGTCGAGCGCAGGATCGAAGGGGTCGGCAACGGCCCGATCGATGCGTTCGTCGACGCGCTGCGGGTCGAATGCGGGATTGCGCTGACCGTCGGCGACTATCGCGAGCACGCACTCGGCGCCGGCGCGGATGCGCGAGCCACCGCCTATGTCGAAACCCGCAATGACCGCGACACCGCGATGTGGGGTGTGGGCATCGACGAGAACATCATCACCGCTTCGCTCAAGGCGGTTGCCAGCGCGGCGTCGCGGGCACGGTAAATCGGTCGGCAGGCTTCCTGACACGGCGCGGTATCTGGTCGCGCCGGATCCGGTGCGGAGGCACGCCCTGGCGAGCCTTGACGCTTGCTCAAGTAACCGAGATCGAGATTGCTTCGCTTTGCTCGCAATGACATCGTAAGTCGTCGTCATTGCGAGTTTACCACCGGCCTGTGGCCGACCTCGCCCTGGACGAAATCCACCCAGTGTCATCGCGAGGCGCCGTCAGGCGCCGTGGCGATCTCGATGACGCGAGATTGCTTCGCTGCGCTCGCAATGACAATCTCTTGTTAATTCGCCACCGGCGCTTCCGACCCTAGAGGATGAAACCATTGACCTCGTATGAGCGGTCCCCCTCACCCTCCCCTCTCCCCCACTGGGGGAGAGGGTTGAGAAGGGTTGGCGAGGCTGAGCCGAGCCTTACCCGGAGCTGGGTGAGGGGGTAACACCCTCCAGGCGCACCCACACAGCATCTCGTTTCTTTCTAGGAGCGGAGCGACGCAGCAATCTCAATGCAGCGCGGCGACAAGGACACACCTGTCTGAGTGTAGCCCGTGGGCCAAAGGCGGACGTAACATGACGGGTTTCTCGGCAGAAGTGGATGTCGCGGTGATCGGCGCGGGGGCAGCCGGGATCGGCGCGCTCTCGCGGCTTGTCGAAGTCGGCGGTGCCGCAGTGCTGGCACTGGAAGCGCGGGGGCGCGTCGGCGGCCGCGTCAATACCGTGACGCCCGCCGGCTTCGCGCTC
>JAFAHP010000181.1 GCA_019237175.1 Alphaproteobacteria bacterium | reverse complement strand
TGCGGAAGTTCTTTACGCCTTTTATGACTTGGGCGTAGCCCCTGTTACCTTCGATTTTCTGTGGTTCCTCGCGGGGGCCGATCTCGAGCGCCGACGGCGCGGACTGGCCTTCGTGCACGCTGTTATCGTCCCCGGCCGGCGCCACGGTTTGCGCAAGGAAACCCCAGAGTTGGAGAGCGCGCTCGACGCGACCGCTCGCCGCGCCCGGATCTTCACCGTCCTGTTGCCGGCCTGCACGCTGTTGCCAAGCCTCTCGGGTGTCACCATCGCCGGCAGCCGGGCACAAGCGGAGGGGCTGGTCAAAGCGGCACACGGAGCGGTCTTCCCGACCCGCTACGAGCCGGCGCTGCCGATCTACCCAGGTCCTCGGGAACCGCTGCGCGCGGCACGTGAGGAGGGGGTCCAAGTTGCGGTGTTGCGTGCCGCAACCGCGGATCTGCGCTCGGTCGACGCTTGGCTCGCCGCCAACCGATGTGACGGTCCCGTCGTGTCGGTCACATTGCGCGGCTACGGCTACGTGCCGGCCCGCAACAGCAACATCGCCGCGTGGGCCGCCTTTGCGCATGGGTTGCACGGCTCCCGTTTTTCGGTCGTCATCGTGCCCGACAGCCAGCAATGCTTCACCGGCGTGCCGGCGGAACTGGACGGCCTGCCAATCTTTTCCGAGGCGGCGTTGGCGTTGGGTCTGCGAATGGCGCTTTACGAGCGCGCCTATCTCAATCTCGGTGTCAACAACGGACCGATGGGTTTGTGCTGGCTGAACGAACGGACCCGGTACATTACGTTCAAAATTCTCAACGACGGGGCGCCGCAGACGACCGCCGAGTACATGGCATTTCTCGGTTTCGAGACCGGCCGCTCGCTGCCGTTCGCGACCGAGTGGCAGCGATGGGTGTGGGCGGAGGACGACCTCCCGATCATTCAGGCGGCGTTTGAGGAGATGGCGGCGCGGATCGACCGGGCTTCCGATCGTTCTGGTCCCGGGCTCGTCCCCTGCGAAGCGGGGGAGGGGGACCATGCGCAGCATGGTGGAGGGGGTGGGGACGCCAGTTAAAGCGAAAAGGCTCCCGAAGGCGCCCCCTCCGGCGCGCCGATGGGCGCCACCTCCCCCGCAATGCGGGGGAGGAACCACTACCCGGCGGCGTCGAACCCGGCGGCCTGATTTGCCAGGCTATCCAACATCGCGCTGAGCCGGATCGCGTCGGCGAGGCTGACGGCGCTCTTCTCAGCCGCCTGGCACAATCGCTTGAAGTGCTGGTATTCCGCCGCCCAGGTAGGATCGGGCTGGACCAGGACAACCGCTTCCTCGGATGGCCTTCCGCTCGGCAAAACGCGCGTCCGGCGGACAAAAGTCGAGGGTCCCCATTTGCACAGCGATTGGATATGCGCGCTGCCGTGCTCGCCATACACATCGGCGGTGAAATGGTTGCGCCAGCTTAACAGCGTGATCTCCATCTCCAGCGACGGTCGGCCGCGCACGCCGAAAGCCAGGTGGTCGTAGGCACGATTTTCGAAACGGTTGGCCGACCAGACGGTCAACGGCCCGGCGATCGCGCCAAACCAATCGAGCACGGTATCGAGAAGATGAGATCCGAGATCGGGCAGGACTCCGGCGCCGCGGTCACGCCACGGCGAGTTCCGCACATCGCGCGCCGTACCGTTACCATAGAACAATCGGCACAAATAAATCTGCCCAAGGGCCCCGGAAGCGAGGGTCTCTTTCATCCGTATGAAGTGCGGCTCAAAGCGGTGATTGTAGGCCGTGTAGCAGACGACCTCGCGAGTGCGAGCCAGTTCGATCAGCGCCTCGAGCGCAGCGGGCGAACCGAGCAGCGGCTTTTCTACGAGCACATGCTTGCCATTGCCGAGCAATGTTGTCAGGAGCCCGATTTTGGTGTCGTCGGGTGTGCACACCAGTGCCGCGTCATAAGCATCGAGGGGGATTTCGTCGATCGCGTGGCAGTCGGCCTGTTTAACATAGGGATCGACGGTCGCGACCACCTCCGAGCCGGCAATCGTACGACGCTTGCGGCCCTGATTCCCCAAACCGATGACCACTACCCGCATTCCCCCGCTCGCATTCCAGTGTCCTATGCCACAAATTCGCAGCATATTTCATGGTGTCATTGCGAGCGAAGCGAAGCAATCTCGCCCGGGATTGCTTCGTCGGCCTGCGGCCTCCTCGCAATGACAAGTCAGTTTTGATTTATGTATCGAATTTCTGAGTCACCACACTAGCTCTGCTTGAGTCGCCAAACTTGATGCGAACGTGTCAAATTTTGTGTGCGCCGCCACATGCCTCGCCGGTCTGAGGCGAAGCCTCCTTAGTAACAACTCGCGTAAATTGGCGGCTGCGCGGACGAGGTCATTGATGGATCGAACCCGATGCTCCCTCTCCCCGCGTGCGGGGAGAGGGTTGGGGTGAGGGGCATTCGGCAACCGCACAGCAGCCACCGATGGCGGCAGAAACTCCCCCCACCCGAAAGCTGCGCTGCGCGCAGCTTCCGACCTCCCCGCAATCCCCGGGTCAAGCCCGGGGAGGGCGAGGTAATTGGCCGGGACTGTCACAACTCCCATTGGCAGCCCTCGCTGACCACGTACGCGGATTTTCGCAACGAGGTACTAGCGTCGGTCTGCTATTGGCGCTCCAAAAGCCCTGGATCTCCGCTAGAGCATCGCGGAGCGCTAAATCAGCGTATTTTGCTATTGCGCCGTGTGCCTCGTAGTGATAGACGCCGAAAAGATTGATCGATCCTGGTCAAGCTCAACTCTCTGAAGGTTACGAAATGTCGACAGTGGACGAGATCGCCAAAGAGAAGCACCGGGTCAGCGAGGCGCTCGCGCGCATAGACACGCAGCGTGAGAAGCTCGTTAGCGAGCTCGCTGAGCTGGAGGCGACCGAGCGCGTGCTTGCGCGCTTCGGCAGAGGCATTCAGACAAGAAAGACAGCTTCCGCCGCGACTTCGGCAACCAAGGCTGCTGCTCCAGCCCGATCGCCTGGCCGCCCGCGCACTCCCGCTGCCAAATCTGTCGGCGGCAAGGGCGCCTCGCCGACTCTGGGCGATCGGGTTCTCGCCCTGGCAACCGGCAAAACACGGCAGGAAATCACCACTGCGTGCGAGGGGGTTCGCCCGAACCATGTCGGCGTTATCATAGCCAGACACAAGCGTGCCGGCCGAATCGAGGAGCGCGACGGAAAGCTCTACGCCACACGCTAAGGCGAGGGAGCAAGGCGCCGCGGTCTGACCACAAAGAAAAAGTGCCAGTGGTCACAAAAAGGAGCGGCGGAAGATCCGCGCGCCTTCGCGATACTCGCGACCGCAGAGTTCACTGCTGATCGGGTCTGCCTGGCGGCGGCGGGAAACTCCGAGGCCTCCCCGGTCAAGCCAGGGCAAGCTCTGGGCCCCTCCCATGGCGGTCGGGCTTTGCGGGACGTCTCGCGTATGCGCGGGGGCGACGAATTTTACGTTGGCGATTGGATTACAGCCTTCTGCGCCTGCGCATTTCCCGAAGCCGTTTCCTGGCTGAACCTAAGAATCTGAATTAAAGTCACATCCGCCGCCAGCCCGAATAGGGGAGCCCACGTACGCCGATCACCAGCAGTGATCGGCGAACCGTGGAGGGCCGCGGCTAACGTGCCTCAAGAACTCTCGACAGCAAGATAGGGGAGATGGTCGTGCCTGGGACAGTGCGGAGTAAAGCAGCGTTTAGAATCGCCCTGACGTCACCGCGATCGCCCGTACCATACACTTGGAATTTGCAGTACGCGTCGGCATCGTCGGGGTAGGGTGGTGTGCTGAAGTCACCCACAACTTCCGTACCCGGGAAGAATTCCGTCACGGGTGTGACAGTCAGCGCGTTTCCGTCCATGTCGATAACCGAAATGGTGATCTTTAGTGGCTTGCTGCTGACGTTGACGGCATTACAGGCAAAGTGGGTTGCCTCTATTGCTCCGGTGTAAAGGCTGATCCCATCCTGAGCTCGGGCCGTCCCCATCGCTCCGGCAACCACGAATAACCCAGTCGTTACGAGGATTGCCCGGATATGCTTCATCATTCTCTCCCTTCAGGATCGGCGCGTCGATTTTGCGTTGGGGGCCGGCTCCTCAACATCGCGACGACATTCATCGC
>JAFAHP010000568.1 GCA_019237175.1 Alphaproteobacteria bacterium | reverse complement strand
CAAGGGTTCGCTTCGCCGGGCTTCGCCCGCCCTTGACCGCGCCCACGGGACGCTCCTCAGCACACCCCACCCACTCAGATTTCAAAAGAGGCAGATGGATAAATTTTTTTGTGATTTGACGTTTTTTTTTGACTTTGACGCAAAAATGCGGCCGTGCTCACGCCCACTCGGCCGACAGGCATTTTTCGTTCCTTAAACCTGCGCAGAAATTGCTCACCCTAAAGTGTACTATGCCAAACATTAAATATGGCGTTTTCGTGACAAAACGCCTCGCACTCTGAGCAACGCGGCTCTTTAAACCAAGTTTAACAAAATTAAGTTAACAAAGTTTAACAAAATTAAGGATTTTTTTGGCTTGATTTTGACGCAAGTTTGACGATTATGACGCGCCCCCGTTGGAGGGTGTAGAGAAAGGACGGCAACACGATGAAATTTCTAACCAAAGGCGCCCTCCTGGCGGCGCCGATGCTCGCCTTGGCGGCACCGGCGTTCGCACAGGTTACGCCTGTCCCTGACCCGACATTAAACAATTCCGAGCTGCCGGGAAGTGTCATTATCTTCCCGAAATTCGTCACTGGGCTGGTAAATGTGGACGGCAACACGTTTAATCGCACCGAAATCGAGCTCGGTGCGGTCTGCCCTGCCGGTCTCACCTGCCTCGAGAATACGAAGGTCAAGGTCAGGCTGCACTGGGTCTGCCCCGGCGCCGAAGGCGTCAACAGCAACATCTGCAACGAGCAGGACTTTGAGATCACCACCCTGACGGTCAACGGCAAGGTCGTAATCGACCCCGACGGGGTTGCGATCAACGCCGGTAATCCGGCGGTTCCGGCGGCGCCCTGCGCACGCGGCTATCTGATCGCGTGGGTCGAGAACACCGCTGATCAGCCGGTCAAGTTCGACGCACTGATCGGCAACGCCGTGATCCGTGGGCCCAACAACGCCGGCGGCCCGGCGGGAATCGCTGGCTTCAGCACCGCGGTCTCGGCGTATATGGCGATCCCGATCCAGGCGAACCTCGTCGATCCGGTGGCCAACCCGCCTGTCGGAGGACCCGTGGCACCTGTCCTCGCCCAGCCGCTCGTGTTTGACGGCGCGTCCGGGCATTACCAGCGGCTGACCGATGTGCAAGTCGCCGATGTCAGGTTCGACAAGCCGGCGCCGGGTGCTCCTCTTCCCAATATATTGAGCAACACCGCCCTGGTATTCCTGACCGTTGATGTGCAGTCGGGCCTGCCCAACAACCCGATCTTTGTCCCCCTCTCCTTCTATAATGAAAAGGAGGTGCTGACTTCGATCGACGGTTACGAATTCGTCTGTTGGGACCAGCCGTCGCTTGCCTTCCTGGACGGCGGCACCGGTAATCTGGGGCAGGCCTTCCAGACGACCCGCAAAGGGATCGTCATTGCCGGACCCGCGAATAAGGTCCAGACGAACGTCGGCGATCCGAACTCCGGGCCCGCAACCCTGATCGGCCTGGTCGAGACCAACGAGGGTTCCGTCGCCAACGTCTTCACGGAGCGGAAGTACAACTTCAACATGAGTGAGTGGTGCGTCAATACAATCGGCGCCGGCGGGCAAGGAACCTGCCCGTTGGATTCCACTGTAGTCCAGACGACGGTCGTCACCTCGACAACCTTCGTCCCCTGAGCCTACGCGAAAGAGGGAGCGGCGCTTGCGCCGCTCCCTTTTTTTGTCTTTTGAGCGGGGCGGCGTGTCGGTTTGGCCTGCCCGCCTCGTGATTATCTAAGCGGCACGCGGAGGCTACGGTTCACAACCACCTGAGCCGACTAATCACCCCCCGCGGCGCCGGCACCGCGCATCGCCCTCCCCCAAGTCGAGCCGCACGCATACTTAGTACCTCGTTGCGAAAATTAGCGTACGGGCCTCCACCCTGCTCGTCGTCCCCGCGCACGCGGGGACCCAGAGCAAGCGCTGTTACGCCAGCTCATGGCAAAGATCGCGCCATCGCAGGTTATGGCGGTAGCCTCGCTGTTGACCCTTGAGGGACAACGGCTTATCCTACCAGACACTGTTTCATAGTGGCTGAGATGTCGCGAAGCTTGGCTCGCCCGGCGCTCGGTGGGGTCGCGACAGCGTCGGCGCTTCGGCTTCGGCCGATATAGATGAGCAGACTGTCGAGAAGCTGACATGCCCTCGTTTCGCTGGTCGGCGATCAATGGCGGGGGCGATACCGTGAGCGGCGTGATGGAGGCGCCCGATCGCGGCGTTGTGGTGGAACGGCTGCAGCGCCAGGGTCACCTCGTGTTGCGCGCCGACCCAGCCGATCGGCGCCGAGGCTTGCGCGAGCTATTACAGGTAGAATTCGGCGGCGCCCGCGGTCTCGACAAGGCGGCCCTCGGCGAGGTGACCCGTGAGCTCGCCATCATGCTGGCGGCAGGGCAGGATCTCGACCGCGCTCTGCGCTTTGTTGTTGACAATACCCGCAGTGCCCGTGCCCGCGCCATCCTCGGCAATGTGCGCGACAAGGTACGTGGCGGCAGCTCGCTCGCGGCGGCGCTCGCCAGCGAGCCGCGAAGCTTCTCCAGGCTGTACATCGGTCTGGTCCGCGCCGGCGAAGCGGGCGGCACCTTGCCCGCGACGCTCGACCGCCTGGCCACGCTGCTCGAGCGCGAGCGCAGCCTCAGCGCCAACCTGCGGTCGGCGCTGATCTATCCCGCCTTGCTGGTCGTCGCAGCGGTCGGCTCGATCGTGCTCCTGCTCGACTACGTGCTGCCGCAGTTTACGCCGATCTTCGAACAGGCGGGCGCCGAACTGCCCGCCTCGACCCGCGCCTTGATGACTCTCGGCGCGGTGGTCGGCGCGGGGGCGCCGTGGGTGCTGGTCGGCGCCCTGGCGGCGGGACTGGTTGCGCGCCAGCTGCTCGCGCGGCCCGCCAACCGGCTCAAGCTCGACCGTCTGGTGCTG
>JAFAHP010000350.1 GCA_019237175.1 Alphaproteobacteria bacterium | reverse complement strand
TTCTTCGAGCAGCCCTTCAAAGGCGCGCGCCACCCGTCGCTGACGATCACCCGTCAAGCTGCGGGTAAAAGCGTCAATTTCTTTAAGCCCGTCTTCGGTCGAAACCCGGCGCGGCGCCAGCCGCCGAACCAGGTCGGCAACCGCCGGGTCGGCACGCCAATCGCCAATATTGTCGAGCGGCGGCCCGTTCCAGTAGGCCGCGGCAGAAAGATGCGGCACCAGCCGCTGCTGGCAAGGCCAATTCGGATCCTGCGCGGGTGGGGCCGCATTAGCGTATTGGCTGACAATGGAAGCCGCTAGCAGGATCGCGGCGGTGTTAGCGTGACGAACAACTGCCCGCACGGGGTTGCTCTCACCCTGCTCCCGCTGCGCAGGTCCACCCTCTCCCCGCGCGCGGGGAGAGGGTGAGGGGCGGCACTTGGGCCCACGCAGTCACTCGGCGGTGCGGCGCGCCATCAGGCCCTTGGCCGGATCGTAACCGTAGACCGCCAGCGCCAGAAATACGGCGGTCGTGGCGACGAGTGCGACCGCCGAGATCGGTTCGAACTGACCATAGAGCGCAAAGCGGATCAGCTCGACGGCATGCGTGAACGGGTTGAGCTGGCAGATCCGGTATAGGAGGAGGCTCGCTTCCTTGACGTGCCACAGCGGATAAAGCGCCGATGACGCGAAAAACATCGGAAAGATCACAAAATTCATAACGCTGGCGAAATTCTCCAACTGTCGAATCGCCGACGATAGCAAGAGGCCCAGCGCCCCCAGCATCAACCCCGAGAGGATCAGCGCCGGGAGCACCGTAATGTATCCGTACCAGGGCGGCTCGATCTCCCAGATCAACGCGATCGCCAGAAAGGCATAGGCCTGCAGCACCGAGACGACGACGCCGGCAATCAGTTTCGCCGTCAGTAAAAACCAGCGCGGCAGCGGACTGATCATCAGCACCCGCATGCTGCCCATCTCGCGGTCGTAAACCATCGACAACGAGGTCAACATGCCGTTGAACATCAGGATCATCGCGATCAAACCGGGTGCTATATAGATCGAGTAGGGGATGTAGGTCTCGTAAGGCGGAATGATGGATACCCCGAGCACGAATTGAAAACCGGTGGCGAAAATCGCCAGCCAGACGAGAGGCCGCACCACCGCCGAAAACAACCGCCCGCGCTGGTTCAGAAACCGCAGCCATTCACGCAGTGCGACGCCGATGAGGCACCGCAGATAATGGATTGGTCTCATGCTGCCGCTCGCTCTTCGACCAGGGTTTCAAACGCGGCGCGCAGCGTGGGAGCCTGAGTCCTCCCGAGGATTGCGGCAGCACCGCCGTCGGCACGGACCTCACCCCGGTGCAGAACAATCACCCGCGCCCCCTCACCCGCCTCGTCGATCAGATGCGTGGCCCAAAGTGCGGCAAGCCCCGCTTCGCGGCAGAGTTGACGGACATGATCCAGCAAGAATTGCCGGCTCGAAATGTCGAGCCCGACCGTCGGTTCGTCGAGCAGCAGAAGGCGCGGGTGATGCAGCAGCGCGCGGGCGATCTCGACCCGGCGCCGCTGACCGCCGCTCAACTGGCGGGCCTTGTCCCGGCGGCGCTCGCTGAGCCCGACGCGCTCAATCTCAACGGCGATCCGCGGCGCCGCCTCGCGCCGCGACAGCCCGTGCAGTGCACAATGGTAATAGAGGTTTTGCTCGACCGACAGATCGAGATCGAGGGTCGGTTGCTGAAATACCACCCCCATCTGCTGCAGACATTCCAATGGCTGTCTTTGGATATCCATGCCAAAGACGCGGATGGTGCCCTCGCCCTGAGCGTAGAGCCGGGTCGCGAGCGAAAAGAGGGTTGTCTTTCCGGCGCCGTTAAGCCCAAGCAGCACCGTGAACTCGCCTGGATCGATCGAGAACGAGACACCGCTCAGCGCGCGCCGCTGGCCAAAGCGATGTCCGAGCTTCTCGACAGCGAATGCGGGAACGGTCACGCTACGTGTCCGACCAAAAAATGGCCGCAGCGAACCGACAACGGAAATCGTCATTCGCGCGAAAGCGGGAACCAGCGTCCGAGCCGTGGCGCTGGCCCAGGGACCGCCGCCTGCGCGGGGCGACGAATAAGGACATGAGCGGTACTCGCCATCTCGAGCCTCACGGCCGGGAAACAATACCCCAGGGCGCTTGGCCGACGGGGATCGATTTAACCACCTTTTGCGCGCTGACGTCGATCACCGAGATATCGTTGCTCACTCCATTGGTCGTATAGAGCCGGCTCTGGTCCGGGCTGAACGCGAGGCTCCACACCCTCTGCCCGACCAGCAGGTAGCGCAGCACTTCGTAGGACTGCGCATCGATGATCGCCACCCGGTTGGCGGGTCCCAGTGCGACAAAGGCAAGCTTGCGGTCGTTGGTGATCGCGATCCCGACCGGTTGGATCGCTTCCGTTGCCACCCCCGGAACCGCGAAAGTGATCCTTTTGACGATCTGACGGTTGGCGGCGTCGATGACGCTGACGGTGCCGCCGACTTCGGCGGACACCCAAAATTGCGCGCCGTCGGCGGTCCATACGGCGCGCCGCGGGCGGCTGTCGACAAGAATGTTGGCGACAACCTTGCGCTCTTTTGTATCGATCAGATGCGCCATGTTTGTCGTTTCGGAGGTGTTGACAAGATATTTTCCGTCCGGGCTCACGCCCATGCCTTCCGGCTCGACCCCGACTGGAATCTCGGTCAGAACCGTACCCTGCACGACATCGACAATCGTGACGAGGTTGTCGTCTTCGTTGGCGACGTAGAGCAGCTTTCCTGTCGGATCGAGCGCGAAAAATTCAGGATCGGTTCCGCTCGGCAAGGTGCGCACCACCTTGTCGGCGGCGAGATCGAGAACCTCGATATGGTCGCTGTCGCTGGCGCAGATGTAGAGCGACTTCCCGTCTTTCGACAGCAAAATGCCGCGTGGGCGCTGTCCGACCGGGATCGTCTTGACCGGTTCGAGCTTGGCGCCGTCGACAATGGTGATCGTGTTGTCCTTTTCGTTCGAGACGTAAATCGTGTCGGCCGCTGCGAGCGGGAATGGCGAGAGAAAGGCACCAACGATTGCGGACAGCATCGTGATCGCCGGCAATCTCCGTGATGCACCCTCAAATAACCCGTCTTGGCCGGGTTTGGCCCGGCTATCCACGAGCACCCGCAGTGCGCGTGCCGCTTTCTCGTGGATGCCCGGACCTGGTCCGCGCATGACGATCTTTGTTTGACCGTGAGCGGTCCGCATCCTTCCGCTCGGCCGCAATCGAGTTTTTTCTCCAAATAGTCTGGTGTTTTGTCCGATGCGGCGAAAAATCATTGCAGTCGGCACTTCGTCTCGGGCTGGTCGACTCCGAGGGTATCCAGCTCGGAGAATTGGTGCAGAAAACCAGGTTGCGGCGACACCGAGACGAGCGAGCGAGTATCGGCGAGCAGCACCGGTTGGCGCAGCTGGCCGTCCCAGGAGCGGAAAGTGAGCCGGGCGCCCTTATAGGCCGCGAGCTCGAAGCGGCCGCTTCGCATAAAAGCCGAAATGACAGTCGGATCTGTCGATTGCGTTCGCGTCGCCGCTTCGCCGATCGCTCTTGTCGCCATCCAGGCGGCGTAATCGCGGTCGGTCATCCAGCGCTTGGCCTGGCGAAAAAAGCGGTCCTGAAGCTGGGTGGCGCCCCATTGCTCAAACGGCCGGGCCCAGGCGGATGGCACCAGGCCCTGGGTTCCGGCGACCGGTCGCGGATCGAAGGTGCGGTAGGAGAGGTCGTCGCCGAACTCGTCTTCTTCGTCGGCGACAACGAGCATGTCGTAATTGATGCCCTGGGTGAACCGAGCGATTTCGGCCTGGATCTGGAAATGGCCGGTATCGGTGCGGCGGGCACCCGGGGTAAAGGTCCACGGCTTTTCTTCGACGATATCTGCCCGGAATTTTGTCGCGGCGTGCTTGATGTCTGCCCCAAATTCCCGATCGCCGTCGCTACGGCCGACGACAAGCAGAAGCTGGGTCCAGCGCTTGACGACCAGATACTGAACGAGCGCGTCCGCCAGCATCGCCCGGCTGGGCAGAAGATGCAGCACATTGACCCGGCAATCCCGCGCCCGCAGCTGATCATCGGGTGCTGCGGTGTCGAAGATCGTGGCGCGCGCGGCCTCGGGCAGCGCCGCAACCGCCAACAGCTGCGGTGCATCAAGATCGGTCACGACGAGCTTCACACCCTTGCCCGCAAGCTCGCCAAAGGCGGCTCTGACGTCGGCGCCTGCAGGGGCCACGCTCTCGACGAGTTCAAAGGATTGACCGGTAAACCGCCCGGTCGTGTTGTCGTCGGCAATCCCGAGACGCGCCCCCGCTATCCCTTCGTCGCTCGGCGGCTGGTCGAGATAAGTGAGCGGCAACGTTCGCTTCTGGGTCTGCGACAGCCATCCGATTTCTACCATCTGCCCCCCGGCGCGCGCCCCAGCCAACGGCGGCGTCATCACGGCGATCGGTGCGATGACGCCGATCACCGCGGTGATGAGGAGCGGAAGGCGGCGGCGCCGGCCAGACATCGTGGCTTCGATACGCCTATTTCAGCGTTTCGAGATAGGCGATCAAATTCTCACGCTCCGTTTCGTCCTTGATACCGGGAAAGATCATCTTCGTCCCCGGCACGACCGTCCTTGGATCGGCCAAATACTTGTCTAGAGTTTGCGGCGTCCAAACCTGGTCGAATTTTTTCATGGCATCGGAATAATTGTAGTTATCTAGGTTAGCGGATTTGCGACCGACAATCCCAAACAGGCTTGGGCCAACTTTGTTCTTCCCCTTTTCGTTGGTGTGGCAAAGCGCGCATTTTTTGAAGGTCACCTTTCCGGCTTCGATATCCGCCGCCCCGGCGGATCCGGCGCCAATCTGCATCAAGCAGGCAAACAGAGGAGACCAGATCCAAAATCGCATTCTTCCTCCCCATTCACCGCCTCGCCTTTAGCCGGCACCATCGGCGCATTCAGCCGCCGCGCAGGCCCAAGAGCCTTGCCGACCGCGCATCCTAATGCGACGATTGCCGCTGGAGTTCGGGTGTCGCACCGCCGCCCATCATCCAGAATATGCCCGGTGGCGCAACGGCAGCCTGCCGCGGCATTCCGCCCGGGCCGGGTGTTGAGCCGTCTGAGATTGTCGCTCGGGTGAATTGAGGGAGGGACCTGTGGAGACTCGCGCAGCTGTTGCTCACCACGCCGGGACGCCGTTAACCATCGAGACGGTTCAGCTCGATGGTCCCAAGGACGGCGAGGTGCTGGTCGAAATCAAGGCGACTGGGATTTGCCATACCGACGCGTTCACGCTGTCGGGAGCCGATCCGGAGGGTCTATTCCCGGCGATCCTCGGGCATGAAGGGGCGGGAATCGTCGTCGATGTCGGGCGTGGTGTGACAAGCGTAAAAAAAGGTGATCACGTGATCCCGCTTTACACGCCCGAATGCCGCCAATGCGAATATTGCCTATCCGGCAAGACTAATCTTTGCGTGGCGATTCGGGCGACGCAGGGCCAAGGGGTAATGCCGGATGGCACCAGCCGGTTCTCGCTCGGCGGCAATAAGATCTTCCACTATATGGGGACATCAACTTTCTCGAACTTTACCGTCCTGCCTGAGATCGCGGTGGCGAAAATCCGGGAGGACGCTCCGTTCGACAAGGTGTGCTACATCGGCTGCGGTGTGACAACCGGCATCGGCGCCGTGATCAACACGGCAAAAGTCGAGCCGGGGGCGAATGTTGTGGTTTTTGGTCTCGGCGGGATCGGGCTCAACGTCATTCAAGGCTGCCGCATGGTCGGTGCCGACATGATTGTCGGGGTCGATATCAACCCGCGCCGCCGAGCGCTCGCTGAGAAATTCGGGATGACGGATTTCGTCAACCCAAACGAGCTCGAGGGCGATGTCGTACCTTATCTGGTCAACCTGACCAAAGGCGGTGCCGATTACAGCTTTGAGTGCATCGGCAATGTCCGGACCATGCGGCAGGCGCTGGAATGCTGCCACCGGGGCTGGGGAACGAGCGTGATTATCGGCGTCGCCGGCTCCGGTCAGGAAATTTCGACCCGTCCGTTTCAGCTTGTCACCGGCCGCGTCTGGAAAGGCACTGCGTTTGGCGGCGCCAAAGGACGCACCGATGTGCCAAAGATCGTCGATTGGTACATGGATGGAAAGATCAACATCGACGATTTGATCACCCACCAGCTGCCCCTCGGCGAGATCAACAAAGGCTTTGACCTGATGCATGCCGGGGAGTCGATCCGCAGCGTTGTCGTCTATTGATCCGCGGGGTTCGCAGCGAGGCGCTGGAAAGCGCGGCATCACCTCCAGCCGGTCCCTCTTGCATCACGCGGGTTGAGCGGGAATGACCTTCGACCAGCGCTCGCGAACACCGGCCGGCCAAGATGAAAACCGGTCGATTGCGCCAGAACAATGACCGTTTTCAGCAATATCGGCCACGCTGCCCGAACCGCCTTGCCGTGAGCGTCGACCCGCAGCCGAATGGCCGCGATCAGTGCTTCGTGGAGGCGCGGCACACCAACAAGCGCGGTCACCTGTGCTTCGCGCAGTGCCCGCATCAGTAATGGCCCGGTTGTTCCGCCGAAAGCCGCCGTCGATGTGACCGGGTTGTGGCCGCTCATCTCTGAAGGCATCGGACGGATTGCGCTGGATCAATGTCGCATGCGGGTCTGGCGGCGATGATGATGTGACGACGGGTAATGATCCCGTTTCTCGGCAACGCAGGATGGAGAAGGCAGTGGCAGACGTACCTGTTGAAGTGAAGAAAGCGGCGCCGGCGGAGACGCCCGTTCCCGATCTGTGGCGCTCGTTCCGCGGCGAGATGGACCGGCTGTTCGACCGGTTCGGCTTGCCTTCGCTGCGCCGCATGTTTGACATCGAGCCGGGATCACGGCCGTGGAGCACCTTCAGCTTCTCGGCGCCGCCGATCGATTTGAGTGAAGACGACAAGGCCTACAAAATCACGGCCGAGCTACCCGGTCTCGATGTCGAGCACATCGACGTGAGCGTTACCGGGGACCGCCTGATCCTCAAGGGCGAGAAGCGCCAGGAGAAGGAAGAAAAGGAGAAGAATTATTACTTTTCCGAGCGATCCTACGGATCGTTCCAGCGCGCCTTCGAACTGCCGGCAAGTGTCGATCGCGATAAGGTCGCCGCCGACTTTTCCAAAGGGGTGCTGACGATCACCCTGCCAAAGACGGCAGAAGCCCAGGGTCAAGCAAAAAAAATCGAGGTCAAATCAACCTGAACCACGGTCGCTGCGGCGGCGGGGTTCTGATCCCGCCGCCCGAACGTATTGACCAGTGCCGAACTGTGTCCCGGACCGTAAATTCGCTTGGTAATTCGTCGGGATTAAGTCATTGCGAGGACGCCAGGAGGGCCGTCCTTGGCGGGGGTCGCGCTAAGAGCGAAGGAAATGCGCCGGGAGCTTCCGAGGCACGACACTAATATATTCCCGCAGTTTGAGTGCGCCGAGTGTCGCGGGCGTATTACGAAAGGGAAGACGAGGGGTAACAGGATGCCAGGTGTCGCCGACCCGGCGAAGCTCTCGCACGACCTTCTCGAAGAACCGTATGGCGATCGAGATTGCGCGCCGAAAGCGCGCTTTTCCTATACACAACAATTTCGGGGGCCGGGCGAAACGCAATCAGAAGGTCCGAACCGCTCCGGCGATATTTTGCAGCAAACCGCTGGCAATCGCCTATTTTGAGGACCGGAGAAATTCTCTAATGTATTGAAAACGCCTAGGGGATGGGTGGTCGAGCGGTTTAAGGCACCGGTCTTGAAAACCGGCGTGGGCGTGAGCCCACCGTGGGTTCGAATCCCACCCCATCCGCCACTGCCCTGTTTTCGGACGTCTCAGCCTATCTCACAAGCTTCGGCGCTCCAACGATTTAAGCTCCGGTCAGGTCTCCCCTTGTCTCCAGCGATATCGTACTATCTCATCATCGATGGGGGAATGAACTGGGGAACAAAACCCCCGGATGCAAAAAGCGGGATTCGATCGGCGATGGCGCGCACAGGCAAAATCTCGGCGGTGGAGGTATTGAAGGCGAGGGGGCCGGCGGTGCTGCACGATGGTGGCGGGCTTTACCTCCGTGTTTCCCCCACCGCTTCCAAGTCCTGGGTCTTCCGGTTTCAGCTTGACGGCAAGCGCCGCGATATGGGGCTCGGACCCTACCCGGAAATCTCGCT
>JAFAHP010000079.1 GCA_019237175.1 Alphaproteobacteria bacterium | reverse complement strand
GATCATCGGCGCGGTCAACGGCATGATCGCGGGCCTGGTGGCCATCACTCCCGCCGCAGGTTTTGTCAACGGCTGGGGTGCCATCATCATCGGTATCGTCGCCGGCATCATTGCCTGGTGGTCGATGAACAAGTTCCAGAGGACCCGGTTCATGATGAAGGTCGACGACACGTTGGGTGTGTTTTCCACGCACGGCGTGGCCGGCCTGACCGGCGGTCTGCTGGTCGGCATCCTCGCGTGTCCGGACATGCTCGAATATATCGGCACAGAGAAGGACGCACCTGGTGTCAGCGTTACCGGCTTGCTCTATGGTGATCCGGGAACCCAGCTTCTGCTTCAGCTCGCCGGCGCGGCGTTCATCATCGTCTACAATGCCATCGCCACATTCATCATTCTCAAGGCGATCTCAATCTTTGTGCCGCTGCGCATGGAGGAGGCGCAGCTGAGGGTGGGCGACGACGCAGTCCATGGCGAGACCGCCTATGCGATCACCGTTGGGGAACCCGCCGAATAACGGGCGTATCGGTGAAGCCGGAAACCGTCGAGATTGTTTTGCTGACTTGGGGTTTTCGGGACGAAAGCGGGCGGGGTCGTCGGCGCGACTGTGCGCTGGCGCCACGCGACGCCGCGATCCTGCCCATCCAACACCGCGTCTATGCGCTCCGCGGACACCGTATGCAGACCGGGCCGTTCAGAACGTGATGCGGATGCCAACCGTCCCGGCGATCGGTACGGCCGGGCTGTGTAATAAGTCGTATTGAAGGCGTTCTCCGTTAGAGCAAGAAGCTGCAAGTTCGGGGTGATCTGATAGCTGGTGTGCAAGTTCAGCACAAAGTAGGCCGGCGTTTTTGCCGTCAGGTTTGCTTCGTCGCCGAACAGGAATTGACCGCTGGCGGCGGTCCCTGTTCGGCCGACCGTCCAGGCGTCGGTGACCTTGTAATCGACCACCATCTTCCACAGGTTGCTGGGGATGTCGGGGATACGGTTGCCGGGCCGGACCTGGATATTGCCGTCGGCGTCGGCTTCCGGGTTGTTCGTGCTCGATGCGGTGAATCCGGTCTGAAAATCGATGTAGAAATAGGCGAACCAGGCTAACAGGCGGTCCGTCTTCAGCTGAAGATTGAGATCGACGCCCGAGCGCAAGGTCGTACCGATGTTTTGAAAGAAGGCGCGGCCCTGTTCACGAACAGGATGTCGTTATTCAGCGTACTGCGGTAGAACGCAATCGTCGAGGACAGTGTCGCACCTTCGAAGGGGTGGGGCCGGCTGCGCAGACCCGCCTTGAAAGGGTGGGACCCCACCTGCTGCAAGTTCGGGTCGCCGGTGAAGAAATTGGCCAAGCTGCACGGGCTAGCGGCACTGGAGCAGGTCAGCTCCGCCGGTGTCGGGGCCCGCCCGATAGGTGTCGGCAAAGCTGGCATAGACTGTGAGCTCGGGAAGGATCTTGTAGGTCAGGCCGCCGGCCGGGTTGAAGCGGCTGTAGGTGTGGTTGCCAGTCAATGCGCTGCCCAACGGTCGCTTATATCGATATTCGCGAGGTTGTAGCGGACGGCCACATTGCCGGAAAGCTGCGCGAGGGGTCGGGAAAGAACGCGTTTTCGCCCGGGTAGCGCCGGTATACTGCATTTATTTGTGCTCAGAAGATATAAAAGTATTCGAAGCCGTGGGTAGTCCGCCGGACGGTGGCCGGCACTGTCGCGCGCCCCGGTCGGCACCATGATCGAGCGGCACGCGGCCCCCCCGCTTAGCGCTCGTGTCGCAATCAGCCCCAGCAGCAGGCCCACCAGGGGGGCGCGCCTCGAATCACGGCTTGCACGCTTCGGAGTTCGTATTCATCGCGATCGCTGGTAATCATAAGGCATCGGCCGTCCGATCGATAACACCTCCGCGGGGCGAACAATGCCAAACAATCCTGGTGTCGCCGCAAGGTACTCGCGCCGCGGCGCGATGAGCCTTCTGTTCCTTATTGCGGGCTGCAGCCAGTTGCCGTCGACGGGTTCGGTCACGATCCCGCCCGTCGCAGCCGGCGAATCCAGGATCTGGCTCTATCGGAACGAGGGCCTGCACGAGAGCCATGAGACCCCCTATTTCAGGCTGAACGAACAACCTGTCGGGATTTCCGAGCCGAACGCGGCCCTTTATCGCGATGTGCCGCCCGGACACTATTCGGTCAGCGTGGACAGCTATGGCGTCCCATATCCCAATCAGTTTGCGAATTTCGACATCCGCGCCGGGCAGGAGATCTTTATCAAGGTCGTATCGATGCGGGAAAGGGTGGGCGGCGGCGGCGATAGCGGCCTCGGCTTGCGCGCCATTTTCTACACCTGGCTCATCCCCGCCGACGCCGCCCGGGGCCAAATCTCCAGTATTCCTTTTTATGGCGGCGCCTGACCAAATGACGAAGACGCTTTCAGCCAATCGGGGACCATGCATCGCGACGGCCGTATTGTTGGCCGCGGCGGGCTGTACCCAGCTGCCGCCGACAAGCTCGGTGACGATCCCGCCGATCCCAGCCGGGGCGGCTCGTGTCTGGTTCTATCGGGATTATGAGCCGCACGAGAGCCTGGCGCGGCCTTATGTCCGGCTGAACGATCAAATCGTCGGGGTATCGGAGCCCGGAGGCGCCTTCTACCGCGACGTGGTACCGGCTCACTACTCGATCA
>JAFAHP010000676.1 GCA_019237175.1 Alphaproteobacteria bacterium | reverse complement strand
CCCATATAGGGTCCGACAATCGAGTAATTGCCGCTGCCAAAGAAGCTCTGCAGCAGCAGCATGACGTAAAACATCGACACTGCTCCGATGAACACACTGTGCATGTAGCCGGCGAGCGACATGCACGCCGCCGCCGTCAGGCAGCTGAACACTCCCGCCGGGCGGCGTCCCCACGCATCCGAAATCCACGAGCACAGGAACCGCCCGGCGATCGCCGCCACGGCGATCCAGATCCCGAGCTTGGAGGCTTCGGCCGGGGTGATCTGCAGTACCATCACGAGCAAAGTCACCTGCCACAGGGCCAGCCCGACGCCGCCCGTTTGGCTCAGCCCGGTCAGAGCGCCGGCGAAGATGCTGCGCGGATATTTGAACAGCTCGGTCCAGCGCGTTTGCTCGACGGGTGGCGCTACCGCCGGCAGTTCGATCGTTTTCGGGTCCATTTGCAATGCCCAGGCGAGCGAATGGCGCGCCTCTTCAAAACGCCCCATGCGGACCAGCCAATACGGTGATTCGGGAACCCAAGCGCGGATATACAAGGTCAGGAGCGCCGGCAAGAGGCCGACGGCAAACAACCCGCGCCAGCCGATGTACGGTGTGGCGAAAGCCGATAGTAACGCGCCGAGCAGAAAACCTGCCGGCAGCATCGTCGTTGTCAGACCCGTGAGCCAGCCCCGCCTGGCGGTGGGCACGAATTCCTGAATGATTGTGATGTCCACCGAGTACATCCCCGTCACGCCGAAGCCGACGAAAACCCGGCAGATAACAAGGTAGATCCAGGCGTGCTCGGGGGTCAGCGCCATCGCCCCGGTGGCAATGGAGGTATTCAGCACCGTGCCGATCATCGCTTTCCGGCGGCCGATCTTGTCTGCCGCCCAACCCCAGAGCAGCGACCCGAACGGCGCGCTGATACCCGAGGCGAGCAGGATCAAACCCGACTCCCCGAAGGTCAAGTGCCAGTCCTTGACGATGAACGCCAGCACAAAGCCGATCAGGCCAAAGTCGAAGAAATCGAGCATGTCGCCGATCGTGGCGGCGAAGGCTATCTTCCATTGGTTCGCCGTCAGCCGCTGCTGCGCGTCCAATTTTTCCAGCACCGCGCCCTCCCTGAGCTGCGTAGCGAAGCGGCTACATCGGTCGATCGACCGCGCCGCCGCCGCCGACCGTGGAGGTCGACGACATCAGACAATCCGGGTTCACTCTGGTGATCGGGAAACTGGAGAGCCCCAGCGAGACAATTCTGATGGCGTTCAGAATCAGCAACCCGACCACCAGGACTATGAGGATCGGGTTGATCTCGCCGGCGGCGCGGTCGAGGCGACGCATCAGCAGTTCCAATCGCCGACCATCTCGTGGAGAAAGTCGCTGCATCTCGACTTCAACCTCCCACGATCGCGCCATTTCGCCTTTACGATCCCCGATGGACGGCAAGGCGCCCATATTTTCCCGCGCCGGTGGGGAGATTTCTTTGATTTAGATTATTAATTTCGCGTAAGCGGAAGCGGGATCGTGTCGCGCCGCCTCATTCGATCACCTCGTCGGCCAGTTCGAGCAAATTCGAAGGAACATGAGGCCGATTGCCTTAGCGGTCTGCACGCAGATGTTTCTGCAGAATTTCCTCGGGGGAGGTCGGCTGGATTAGCGCCCGCGCAGCATACGATCGGCATAGGAACGCCGCCCGCGCGTACGTGTCGAACGCGTCGAACCGCTAATCGATTAGACCGCCAGCCTTGGGCCATGCCACTAGTGGCACTCTGTGCCGCGGCGCCGCGGCGATAATTAGGTCGCGATGTGACGTGATTAAGGCGTGCGGCGGACTGATCACGCCGGCTCCAAGCCCAGACGCCTGGGCCGCGGTGAGTTTTTCGCTCACCCCCATCAGGTTGCTCCGGGCTGGAGCTGCGATCCACGTCGGCTCTACACACCGCACACTCCGGCAAGACCTCCTTATTCGTGTAGTCGATCAGCAGTGGCGCGAGACGATCGCGATATTGACAGCCCGAGCAGCCGCCGCTCTGCGATCAGCGCCGCCTGCGGCCCGTACATCACATCATGCGGGACAAAGGACAGCACGATGCCCAGAAAGATCCAGCCGGGGACGATCGTGTTCAGCATTGCGAAATAGATGAAACCGAACACGCCGGTCGCGATCGAGCCGATCAGGTATATGCGCTTGCGGCCAAAGCGATCAGAGAGATGTCCGGAGAGCGGGATTGTCACAAACGACACTAGCCCCGCGGCGACGAGTGCCGTCAGCAGGAAGTCGCCGTAGGCCACGACAAAGGCGAGATAAATGTAAGCCGGGGCCTGCTCGGCCATGCGTGCGAGCGCCGCCAGGATGACCTGCTTGGGTTGACGCTTGATCACCTCGAGTACAGGCACCCGCTCGATGCGCTCCTCCGCCACCAGACGCCGGAACACCGGCGTCTCGAGGATGCCGAGCCGGATGTACAGCCCGACGGCGACCATGATGATGCTGAGAAAAAACGGAATGCGCCATCCCCAGACCAGGAACTGGTCACCGGAAATCGCGCTGAACACCAGCACCGCCATATTCGCCAGGAACAATCCGGCCGGCCCGCCGAATTGCGGCCACGAGGTGATAAACCCGCGATGCTTGTTTGTGCGCGCCCATTCCATCGACAGCAGGACCGACCCACCCCATTCGCCACCGACCCCGACCCCCTGGATGAAGCGGATGACGGTCAGGATGACCGCCCCCCAGATCCCGATCGTCGCATAGCCGGGGACAAAGCCCACGGCAAAGGTCGAAAGTCCGGTGATCAGCAAGGTCGCGATCAGCGCCGCCTTGCGGCCAATCCGGTCGCCGAAATGCCCGAAGATCGCGGCGCCGATCGGGCGGGCGATAAACCCGACGGTATAGACCGCAAACGCTTCCAGCACGCCGACCAGCGGGTCGGATCTGGGAAAAAAGAGTTTGCCGAAGACCAGCCCGGTGACGACACTGTAGAGCAGGAAATCGTACCACTCGATCGTCGTGCCGACGGTGCTCGCGATCACTGCACGGCGAAGCTGCGAACGGTGGTCCGCCGTCGCCAGCGCACCCGGTGTGATCTCGATCGCTGTCATGATGACATCTCCTGGTCAGGCCAGGTCGGGCACCGCCTCAGTAAACGTCTCGAGCTGGCCCAAAGTTTCTCTGCCATACAGCACCGGAATCGCGGCGACGATCGCGACCACCACCACCATCGTGCCGAAGAATATCGCCGGCGAGGCGGTGTAAGGCGCCAATAGGAGTGGGGCGAGCACACCGGCAAAGACCCGCCCGAACGACTCGCCGAAA
>JAFAHP010000460.1 GCA_019237175.1 Alphaproteobacteria bacterium | reverse complement strand
GACGGCGTAGACTTGGCCCTCCGCTGCGGCGCGCGCAAACAGCTTGGTGTACTGCCCGGCATGCGCCCCGACGTCGAACACGACGGAAGTGGGGGGCACGAGCCGCGCAATCGTCGCGGCGAGCGCCCGGTGATGTTGTTGCGTCGTGGCCTTGAACAGGTGAGCGAGAAAGCTGCCCGACAACCCCCATCGATACGCATTGACCTGCGACCTCAGGAAATCCTCACCAGTTTCGATTCGCATCGGCTGCCTCCCAGAGCGGAGTCTACACGCACCGAGGGCACGGCCAAGGCGGCCCGACGCGTCGCGAGAGGGGTCGCTTGTCAGAAGGGCCGCCGCCGGTATAGTCGCCGCGTCCATCTAGATGAGGGCGCTGATGTCGCTTCGCCCGCCCGCCTCACGGATCGCGTTCCTTTCCGTTGTGCTTTTCGCCGTGCCCGGCCGGACCGCCGACTTTGTCGATTCTGCCGAGCGGTATGTCGTATTACCTGACCGGATCGGCCGGGTGATGGCGGCCGACCAATCGGCCGCGGTTCTCGTCTTCGTCTTGGCTCCCGAGAAGCTCGTCGGCTGGAGTCGACCATTGACACGCGAGCAGCGGGCCTATCTCCCGGCGAAGTTCGCTCGGTTGCCGGCGGTCGGTCAACTGAGCGGTCCGACTCCGACGATTGCGGCCGATGCGGTTGCCCGGCTGCATCCCGATCTGATCATCGATACCGGCATAGTGTCACCGGAGGCGGCGGCACGGGCCGATGCGATCCAGCAGCAGACCAGGATCCCCTACATTCTGCTCGACGGCGGCATTCAGCAAATTCCCGATACGCTGACCACCGTCGGAGCTATGCTCGGGGTCGCCGAGCGCGGCGAAGACCTCGCCAGTTACGCGCGGAACGCGATCGACGGCCTGCGTGGCAGACTGTTGATCACCGAGTCGACGGAACGGCCGCTGGTCTATTACGGCCGGAGCGCCGATGGGCTCGAGACTGGGCTTGCCCATTCCCAGGCTATGTCGGGCATCGACCAGGCCGGCGTGATCAACGTTGCCGCTAGCCTAGGCAGCGGAGAGCTTGCGAGGGTCACCCGCGAGCAGATTTTCCAATGGAATCCGGCGATCATTATCGCGCAGCAACGCAGCTTTTATAATGCGCTTCAGCGCGGTCGGACTTGGCGCGGCCTCACTGCGGTCACGCAAAAGCACGCCTACCTCGCCCCAGCCGAGCCATTCGGGTGGATCGACGACCCCGCCGGGGTCAATCGGATTATTGGACTGCCTTGGTTGTCGTCATTGTGCTACCCCGCTGTCTATCAGGAGGATCTGCGCACCAACGTGCGCGAGTTCTACGACAAATTCTATCGCATCAAGCTGAGCGATCGGCAGCTCGAAGCCCTCGTCCGACCGGCGGGAGTGTCAGCCGCCGAAACCGGCCAAGCGCTGGGCGTGCCGATCCTTGGCGCCGAGCCGGTGCCGCTCCCCGGCGGCGCTCCGCCAAGTGGCCCGGGGCTCAGACCCCCAGGCCGGGGGGGCATTCAAGGGTACCCGGGCTATCCGCCGCCGGCTGCCCCGACTAACCCGCACTAGTCGCTCCGGCACCTTGCCCTCACGATTCGGTCGCCCGCACAAAGCAGAGGATCCCTCGCTGCGGCGTCCAGCACACCACCGCATGGCCGGTTGGGTTGTCAGTACGCTGCAGGATCTTGTCAGGCGGGACGACGAGCCAGCTCCCGCCGATCAGCGCTTCGTAATGATCGGCCTCGATGCGGTATTCGGTGGCTCGGCAATCGGTTACCGAGCAGCATGAAATGCTGGTGCCGGGTACGAGCAGGCTACGGAACCACGGCCCGAGCGCGGGGTCGGCATCCGCCGGCGGTTGTGCACCGGCCGTGGCGGGGAACAGACAGGCCGTCGTGAGGAGAAGGCGCCTCATGACGCGCACCAGAGCAAATCCCATGCCTACGCGATGACCCCGAGGCGAACCGCACGATCCGGAGGCCGGCGAGCTTGGAGGTGGGCCCGGCCCTTGCACGGCATTTGGTTACCATAAATTAGCTGCGGGCGAACTTACTCCATCGGCAGGCCTGGGTGGACGGCGCGGCTGTCGAGCGGGGTGAACTGCGGGGCGAGCGCCGGGATAGCGACCTCGGCGAGCGTCTCCGGGGTCCAACCACCTTGGCGGTGGACCATCCGCACCGGCCGCATATGCCCATAAAGCGATAGCTCGCCTGCGCGCTGGTGGAAGACCTGGCCATTGACGTGGCTTCCCTGCTCGGAAGCGAGAAAGACGCAGAGCGGGGCGATGGCGTCGGCCCTGCTGCGGCGCAGCCGTTCCTCACGGAGTGCAGCCGCCTGCGGATCCTTGGGCGGCGGGACTGAGCGGGTCATCCGGGTGTCCGCCGACGGGCAAACGACGTTGACCGTGATACCCTTCGAAGCATTCTCCATCGCCACGATGCGCGCCAGTGCGACGATCCCGAACTTGGCGGCTCCGTAATTGCATTGCCCGATATTACCGAGCAGACCCGAGGTCGACGACACCATGATCATCCGCCCATAATTCTGCTCGCGAAACAGGTTGACCGCCGCGCGATTGATGTTGAAATGGCCGGTCAGGTGAACGTCAATCACCGCCTGCCAGTCCTCCGGAAACATGTTATGAAACATCTTGTCGCGCAGAATGCCGGCAGCATTAAAGACGATGTGGAGGCCGCCAAAAGTCTCGCGCGCCTG
>JAFAHP010000089.1 GCA_019237175.1 Alphaproteobacteria bacterium | reverse complement strand
TCCCGGCCTGTTTGGCGCCCTCGGCGAGCCCAATCGCGATTGCTTCGAGGATATCGGCGTCGGCCTTCTCGATCGCAATGTAATCGACCATCGAAACCGGTCGTGCCCCGACGCAGATCGCGTCATTGACATTCATCGCGACGCAATCGACGCCAATCGTGTCGTATCGGTTCATCATATGCGCAATGATCGACTTGGACCCGACCCCATCCGTGCAAATCGCCAGGCCGATCCCGCCGATGTCGATCACATTGGCAAAATAACCGATATCCAATTTGACGGCGCCGACGCTCCCCGGCGCCGGCCACGTCCTTTTAATGCATTCGATGATCTTATAAAGACCGGATTGGGTCGCGTCTGTGTCGACCCCGGCGGCCTTATAGAGGTTATCCCGGGATTTCATAGCGCTGCTCCGGCGACACTGCTGATATGTGCGATTAGACGCATCGCCTCACCCCGCGTAAACTGATCGATACATTAGCGACGGAGGATCACCCATGGCCACACCGGAACTGCGCCCGCTCGGCGAAGCCCTCGGCACCGAAGCGCTCGGCATCGACCTGTCGCAACCACTCGACGACGCAACTTTCGCCTGGATCGAACGCGCCTTCGCCGAGCATCCGGTGCTGGTGTTCCGCGACCAGAACCTCGGCGCCGGCGACATCGCCGCTTTCGGACGCCGGTTCGGCACGCCGCGCATCCATTCGCTCGTCAGCTACCGGCACGAAGAACATCCCGAGGTCTCGTGGCTTCGCAATGTCGACGCAGACGGCAACATCGACTGGTACGGCGTCAAACGCGCCACCGATTGGCACACCGACTCGACCTATGAGGAGGTGTTGCCGCTGCTCGCGATGCTGCACGCGCTGGAGATCCCCCCGACCAAGGGCGGGACGATGTTCGCCGATATGTGCGCCGCCTACGACGCCTTGTCCGAAGCGATGAAAGAACGGCTCGCGGGCCTTGTAGGATTGCACGGCCGCACCGACGGCCCGGCCGGCGCGCGGCTCTACGACCCCGAAGAGGAGATGCGCCGGACCGACAAGAAATATGCCGAGCAGCGTCGCCCGGCGGTGATCAACCACCCCATCACCGGACGCCCGATCCTCTTCGTTAACCCGATGCATGTGCATGGCTTTGAAGACATGGGTCGTGGCGAGGCCTGGCAGCTGATCGAGGAACTTGCCACCCACGCTACTCAAGACCGCTTCACCTATTACCATTCCTGGCGCGTCGGCGACCTCTTGATCTGGGACGAGCGGGCAACGATGCATCGCGGTGCGGGCGACTATCACCCCGAAGAGCGCCGCATCATGCTCCGCACCATCGTTTATCCGAATTGAAGAGGTCCCCTCGCCCGCCCCGCTCGCGGAACCGGGATTCGCGAGAGGGGCGATCTGCCACCGCCCCGCGGCAGCGCGGTCCGAGAGCCTAGCTTTGATCGACGACTGACGGCATCCCTCGGCAGGAAGCAGCAGGTATTCCGCAGATTGATGCTCGGCCTATATCTTGAGTCCGACTTCAGCAGGCACCGTTACCGTGGAACAGGAGATCCGATGAACGACGTGACCCCGATGCGCACACTCCATTCCGTCACGCAGCCGATTAGCCCGTCGAAATTTGCCCATTTCGTATTGCGGACCGGGCAGATCGACACGATGGCCAAGTGGTATCAGACGGTCCTCGCGGCGCGGGTCGTGTTCCGCGACGAAATGCTCTGCTTTCTATCGTATTACGACGAGCACCATCGCCTGGCGCTGATCAATATCCCCGGTCTGCCGGTGCGCGATCCCGATGCGGCCGGGACCGACCATGTCGCCTACAGTTACAAAAATCTCGGCGAGCTGTTGTCGACCTATCGCCGGCTCAAGGCGGCCGGCATCGTGCCGCATTGGCCGATCAACCATGGCGTCACGACGTCGATGTACTACTGCGATCCCGACAACAACCGGGTCGAACTACAGATCGATAATTTCGCGACCACGGCTCGACGGCTATTTTCACAGCCGCGCCTTTGCCGAGAACCCGGTCGGCGTGACTTACGATCCGGAAGAGCTGTGCCGCCGCTATGAAGCCGGCGAGGCGATGGCCGATCTGCTCCGCATCCCACCACTGCCCCAAGGCAAGACCCCCTGGGACATGTTGGCAAGCCACTGAACGCCTTCCCGGCCATTGTGGTCCCGGTTCATTGGCGGCCCGCCCGCTCGAGATTCAGCGCCAATAGCCGCGCCAATGCGTCTTCCTCGCCGATATCGGCGGGCCAGCCATAGGCGGCAGCCACCGCCGCGTCGAGATCGCGATGGACGTTGTCGAGCCAGGCCGGCCGCTCGTTGTAGAGATT
>JAFAHP010000823.1 GCA_019237175.1 Alphaproteobacteria bacterium | reverse complement strand
ACCGATCATGTCGCCTACGCCTACACCAACCTCGGTGAATTGCTGTCGACCTACCGCCGGCTGAAAGCCGCTGGCATTCTGCCGCATTGGCCGATCAACCACGGCGTTACAACATCGATGTACTACCGGGATCCGGACAATAACCGGGTCGAGCTTCAGATCGACAATTTCGCGACCGTCGCGGAACTCGACGGCTATTTCCATAGCCGGGCCTTTGCCGAGAACCCGGTCGGCGTCACCTATGACCCCGAAGAGCTTTGCCGCCGCTACGAGGCCGGTGAGCCGATCGCCGATCTGCTGCGCATCCCGCCGATGCCCGAGGGGAAAACCCCATGGGACATGCTGGCGAGCCACTGATCGGCGCGTAACAGGCAGCAGCTGCCTACAGCAAGCCGAGGCCGCCGAGAGCGCCGCCCAAGAGCAGCAGCCAAATTGGGTTGAGCCGTGTCGTCAGCATGATCGTCGCCGCGACGATCGTGACGATGACGGTCCGCCAACTGGTATCGGCCGCGCGCGCCATCACCATGCCGCTGGCGATGACGAGCCCCATCGTCACCGGAACGAGGCCCTGACGGACGATCCGTTGCCAGGGCAGGTCGTGGAACCGGTCCCATAGCCGGTAGGCGGCGAAGTACATTGTGCAGGGCGGCCCGAAGGTCGCGAAGGCGCTCGCCAGCGCACCGGGAAATCCCCATACCTTCCACCCGACAAGGCTCATCATCAGGATCATGCTCGGCCCGGGGATCGACTGCGCTATTGCGAAAAGGTCGGCGAACTCGCGGTTGGTCATCCAGCCATGGGCGCCGACAACGAAATTGCGGACATCCGGCAGAACCGTCGGAAAGCCGCCAAAGCTGATCGACGAAACCAGGGCCAGGTGCGCCGTGAGCGCGAGGGGAGCGGAATGGTCGGTCATCGCGCCATGGCGGCTTGGATGCCGGCAACCGCAATGCTGATCGGCACCAGGCTGAATAAAACGACGAGAAGAGGCAGTCCGCCAAGCGCGATCAGAGCGATCGCAAGCCCGGAGAAAAGCAAGGCTGCCGGTCGGTTGCGATAAGGTTTCAATAGCCTTATGCCGGTCGCAATCAGCAGCCCGGCTGCGGCCGCGGCGATCCCGCCGAGGATGTTTCTGAGAACCGGCAGTTGAGCGTATTCAAGGCATAAAAGCCCAAGCGCGAGGCCGACCGCCCACGGGATGCCGAGGAACCCGCAAAGCGCTGCGATCGTTCCGAGGGCGCCGCGCATTTTGGCGCCGACGCAGACGGCGATGCCGACGATGTTGGGGCCGGGCATGAATTGGCAAAGGCTGACGATGTCGGCAAATTCCCGGTCGCTTAGCCAGCGCCGGCGCTCGACCGTGATGCGGCGTGTCCAGACGATCCCGCCGCCGCCGAGGCTGCATAGCGAGACGACGAGAAACGCGGTGAACAGGGCGGCGGGGGACACCTGCTGTTCCGGCTCTTTCTGATATGGCCGCTCATTCATTCAGAGCGTTCCGGCTGGGTTTGCCAGCTCAGCCGTGCTGATGGTGATGGAGAGGGAAATGCGAGCGGCGCGGTGCTTTGTGCGGACCAAAGCATCTTCGCAGCCGAGGCGGCGACCACTTGAACTTCGCCCTGTCGTCATCGAATCTCCCGCGTCAACGCTCGGGCCGATCGCCCACCAATGACCATTATGCCGCGGCTTGGCCGGCAGCAGGAATTCCGGTGATATCCGCGCGGCGACGAGTTTCCCAGTCGTGAAATGAGCCGTGCGTGGTGAGCGGCAATGTCGAGCGCCGCGACCGCGGCGCGGACGCGGCGCAGTAGGCTCACGCGGTTGACGCCTGCAGCAAGAGGATTGCCGGGCGGTTTTGATCTCGGCCAGGTCCGAACAGGCTTGCGGCCGATCAGAAATTGATGGTCACGCGCATGCCGGCGACGAGCGCGTTCTTCAGTGGCGTCGGGCTCTTCGAGGTTGGGATCCCGGCGCCGGGATTGATTACATATTGCAGATCGGGCTGCACCTTGAACCACGGGGTGAGCCGCGCGCGATAGGTCGCCTCGATAATCGGCTCGCCTTGCGCATAAGGTGCGCCTATACCGCTGTAGAAAATCACATCCCGGCTGAACTGCCGTGCGGCGGCGCCGATGCCGGCGTAGGTGACGGCAAGCCCCGCCTCGTCATGCGACCGGCCGGGGAGGATCCCCTTCCAGGTCAGCCCGCCGTCGATAAACCAATCGCTGAGACTGCGATCGTCGGGCGCATACATGACCTCCAGGAACAGGCTGATCCCTTGCGCCTGGGTATTGGGCTTGTGCCACAGCATTTGGTCGATGATGCCGTAGATCGAATAATCACCGGAATGTATCGCCGGAACCCCGTTGCTGGCCGGATTGGCCAACGACAGCCCGAGCCGATCGTGTCGCGTATCGGCAAACGGCCCGGTCGCAAACCACGCGCCAAGCTTATAGGTACCGGGGAGCTCCTGGCTCTTCATAAAGCCGGGCGAGTACCAAAGCTCGGTGAAGGAGAGTGCGTGATCGTCGAACCGAAACGCCGTGCCATGACGGTCGCGCAATTGTGGGTCACCGGTCCCGGGCGGTGCCGGATCGAGGGTGTAGATGGCGCCGAGCAACGAAATCTCGTCGGTCGGCGCAAAGTTGATTCGAAAAAACGGTACCGCCAATGGGTAGTTCGGCCCGCCCGACGGGAGGTCTATTGTCGTCAGCGCCGGGTAGCCAAAGCTCGAATTGAGGAACAGGGCGGCCTGGCTCGCCAGCATGAACTCGTCGTTGGCGCCCTCCTGGCCCAGCCGAATATCGAGTTTGCCGCCCAAAAACTGCTGGTCGAGCCATAAATCATAGAGCTTGGTGCTATAGATCGCCTCGATATTGCTGATCAGCTGGAGTGAGCCGACGAGCTGGAGTGTCGGCT
>JAFAHP010000783.1 GCA_019237175.1 Alphaproteobacteria bacterium | reverse complement strand
GACGGCGTTGATTGGAGGGTCGCCGATCCGCTACCGCAGATAGTCGAGCGGTTTCATCGCCGTCATCAGGAACTCTACACCTATGCGCTGCCTGATCAGGAGACAGTGCTGGTAAACGCGCGCGTTGCTGTTGCCGGTGTTTTATCGTCGCTGCCCCAGGAGCCCGCCCTGCCCGAAGCGGAGCCGTGCCCGCCCTGCGGCCAGCGACCAATCCATCTCGACGGATGGACGACCGCAGCGGTCTTTGATTTCGATGCACTCGCACCGGCGCAATCGATCATGGGGCCGGCGATTGTCGAGTCGGCGATGACGACGGTCCTGCTGAGGCCGGGCGACAGGGCAAAGGTGACATCGCTTGGCTGGCTCGACATCGCGCCGGCAGCATGAGTGGTGTTGGGCGGCCTCTACCTGAGAGAGCCAATAAAAATCGCCACTGATAATTAACCATAGAAGTTTTAGAAAAATCACCAAAGTGCCGCAGAAGACTCTCGCACTTGACCGGGTCGCGTCGATGACGGAAAAAAGACGCTCCCTGTCATAGCCATTCTCCGGGGTTGCTGCTTTCTCGGAGATGCGCTGAGTAAACGGCCTGAATCTTGTGTTCCAGTGGAGAGACAAGGTGCATCTTCGCGAGCGAGACCGACGAACTTATCCAATCAATGATGTCGAACACTGGACATTCTTTCGGAATGTTTGTCGACCAGCGCGGAGCAAGACCGGGAGCGAACATGACATGCGATCGAGCACAAACAAAAGGTCGTCACGGCTCTTCGCAGTTTCGCAGTTACCGGAACGTAGGCAGCTTAATCGAAACATTGCGGCGCAGGTGCAATGGCGTATTAGACTTGGCGAAGACTTGGGAATTGGTCGGGACTCCGGCCTCTCGGCTGGGGCGATGGCGATGGTAGAAACAATCAGGAACCGCGTCTTGCGGCGGGGCGGGACGGTTCCTATCCTCTTCGCCCCGGCAAATTTGGGGGGCCAGGGCCGCAGGCGCGGAGTTCGCCGCTCTTGGGTGCCCGCTTTGGTGGGCATGATGATAGAGAGGCCGGTATCAAGCATTAACTTCGCACCGCTGATCCTGGCCATTGCAATCTCCGCTGGACTGGGCCCGTTCGCTGATGTCGCCGAAGCCGCGCGTTTTGTTCCAACCACGGCTGCACAGTTCGCCGTCAACCGCGGCGTGGTCGAGCTCGAAACCGGGCGGGGCAGCGGCATCTCGGTCGCGATTGCCGAAGATCTCGCCAACGTCATCGACGACGGCGCCACACGCCGGGTGCTGCCGCTGGTCGGCAAGGGGGGTGTAGCCAACATCACCGATTTGGAACTGCTGCACGGGGTCGATCTTGCGATCCTGCAGGACGACGTGATGAACTACGCCAGGCAGCAGAACCTGTTTCCCGGCATCGAATCCCGCCTCGCCTATATCGCCAAGCTTTATAACGAAGAATTCCATCTGCTGGCGCGCAACGACATCAAAACGATTGCCGATCTTGCGCATCAAAAGGTGAATGTCGGTGTGCGCGGCGGCGGCACCGAGATTACCTCAAGCCATCTCTTCGACCTGCTCAATGTTCCAATCGTCGCAGCCAATGATGATGAGGGGGTAGCCCTCGACAAATTGCGGCGCGGTGAGATCGCCGCACTCGCCTTGGTGGCTGGTGCGCCGGCCCCGCTTTTTCGCGGTTTGATCGGCGAACACAGCCTGCATTTTCTGGCCGTACCATTGAATTTCGCGACAACCGGGGCTTACGTTCCGGCCCGGTTGACGGCGGACGATTATCCCGCTCTGGTTCCGTACAACCACTCGGTCGAGACCGTTGCCGTCGGCGCGGTACTGGTCGTTGCCAATCTGCAACCGGCATCCGACCGGTATCGCAACGTCGTCAACTTTGTCGATGCGTTTTTCACTGGCTTTCGATCGCTGCTGGCGCCGGGCCACAATCCGAAATGGCGCGATGTCAACATCGCCGCCGAACTTCCGGGTTGGCGGCGGTTTCCCGCGGCCGCGGACTGGCTGCAACGAAATGCTCCCGCCACCGGCGCGCCGAGCGAACAATCGTTGAAGGCGATTTTCGCCCGTTTTATCGACGAGCGGCAACAGGCGACCGGAGGGACGCCGCTGAGCCAACAACAAAAGGACGATCTCTTCACTCAGTTCGAACGGTGGCAGAAGAGCCTGCCCCGATAGACCGCGGCCAACAGAAACGGAATAGGCTGCCATGGCGGCAAGAACAGAAAACGCGCCTACCGAGGCTGGCGGCCGGACGCCCCCGGGGGTACATCGCCGGACATTGCTGGCGGCGGCGGCCGGTCTTGCGGTTGTCCCGTTCGGCTCTCGCTTCGCTGCCGCCGACATACCACCAAAACGCGGCGGCGTGCTGAAATTTGCGGTCGATGCCGAGCCGCCAAATTATGATTGCCATGCCAATGTCTCGTTTGCGACTTTGCATCCGGTCGCCCCGCATTATTCGACTCTCTTGCGGTTCGACACGGCGGATTACCCCCGGATCGAGGGCGACTTGGCCCAATCCTGGACGATCTCAGCCGATCAGCTGACTTATACGTTCAGACTGCATCCGAACGTATTTTTCCATGACGGCTCGCAACTGACCTCGGAGGATGTCAGGGCAAGCTACGAACGCATCGTCCGGCCGCCCCCGGGCGTAGTGTCGGTGCGCCGCGTAAACTATGTCGCGATCGGCGCCATCGATACGCCAGACCCGTTGACGGTGGTCTTTCATTTGAACTGGCCGGAAGCGGCAATGTTGGAGAACTTTGCCTCGGAGTGGAACTCGATCTACAGCGCGGCAAAGCTTCGCCAGGACCCACAGTTCCCGCTCACCCATGTCCTGGGGACCGGCGCCTATACATTTGTCGAGCACGTCAAAGGCGATCATTGGACCGGGCGGCGGTTCGACCGGTATTTCAAACCGGAAAAGCCCTATCTCGACGGTTTCCGGGTCGAGTTCGTAACCGGGGCAAAGATGATCAAGAGTTTTGAGGACGGCCGCATTATGGCCAATTTTCGCTTTATCAGCCCGAGCGAACGCGATCAGCTGACGGCAGCGCGTGGTGATCAGCTCGCGTTTTACGAGAGCCCGACCCTGCTGAACCTGCTCGTCGTGTTCAACACCAAGCGCCAGCCTTACAATGACGAGCGGGTACGCCGCGCATTGTCGCTCGCCATCGACCGGTGGGGCGGCGCCCAAGCTCTGTCACAAAAAACGGTGCTCAAGTTCGTCGGGGGGCTCCTTCGGCCGGGATACAGCATGGCGACCCCCGAGGCCGCTCTCGATCGGCTCCCCGGCTTCTGGCGCGACGTCACGGCCTCGCGCGACGAAGCAAAACGGCTGCTCACCGAGGCGGGTGTGCCGAATCTGGCGATCAAGCTAACCAATCGCGATCTGCCGATGCCGTGGATCCCGGGAGGCGACTATGTTACCGCCGCATGGCGCGAGGTCGGGCTGAAGGTCGAACAGCAGAAATTGAACCTGAAGGATTGGACCCAAGCTCTCGCCGCCGGCAATTTCGATGCGGCGATCGACTTTAACGGCGATTATTTCGACGACCCGACATTGCAGCTGACCAAATATGTCTCACGCGATCTCTCTCCGGGAAACTATTCTTCATCGACCGACCGCTATCTTGACGCGCTCTACATCGGTCAGGCAATAACACCCGATCCGCGCCAGCGCGCGCTGATTGTGCGCGAGTTCGAGCGTCAGGCGCTGACCCAGGCCTACACCGTGCCGCTGCTTTGGTATAACCGCATCGTCCCGACCACGGCGAACGTCAGGGGATGGAACATGACACCGAGCCAGTATATCGGCCAGGATTTGGTTGATGTTTGGCTTGACGGCTAAAAGTGGCGCTTCAGCAAGGCGCAGAGAACTGTTTAAATCCAAAAGAAAATGAGCAGATCCGCTATTCTTCGGATTAAGGCAAGTCCCCCCGCGACAGCACCCCGTTCCGACCGCTCACCGCCGCAATTCCCCGGTGCGGCC
>JAFAHP010000779.1 GCA_019237175.1 Alphaproteobacteria bacterium | reverse complement strand
GCTGTGCGATGCGATCGTCGTCTTTGCGCCGGACCTTGCCCATGGGCTAGCGGTCCAGCTGCGCCGCGCTGGCCAGGTCTGGTCCAAGATGCGCTTCGCTTCGGCCCAGTTGATCGCCTATGTCGAGAATGGTCTCTGGCTCGAGATGGCCCACGCCTCGAATGCGATTGCGGCACGCATTGCCGCCGGGCTGCGCGACATCCCCGGCCCCCGCCTATTGGCGCCAGTCGAGGCCAATGAGATCTTTCTCGAACTGCCGAGCGCATCGATGGACGCCCTGGAAGCGGATGGCTTCCAGTTCTACAGCCGCAGCCAGAGCCTCGCCCGTTTCGTCTGCCGTTTTGACACAACCACGGCCGAGGCCGACGCTCTCGTCGCGGCATTAACCCGCCACCTCGTCCCGGCGGCGGCCCCGCGCGCCGTCGAGTAACGCCGATCATAGTGTTGAACCATCGCGATCGACGTATTCCGGCACTCGGTAATAGACCCACAACAGGTTCACCAACAACACCGCCCCCGTCACCAGGAAAACCCAGCGCAGCCCGAAAGCGGCGGCGACCGCGCCTCCGGAAAGTGGTCCAATCGAATTACCAAGAAACATTGCCGAGGCGGTAATGCCGTAAACCGTCCCGCGCTGCGCTCGCGGGACGAGGCGCCCGACGAGCGCGTTGGCAGTCGGCAGGATGCCGCCGATGAACAGCCCGACTGCGAACCGCTGTGCGGTGAAGGTCCAATAGCTATAGGCGAAGGCCTGAGGCAGAGTCGTCAAACCTGCTCCCAGCAGCGCGATCAGCAGCACGCGACGATAGCCGATCTTGTCACTCTTGTTGCCGAGGAACGGGGCGGCAAAGACATTGGCAAGTCCGGTGATGGAAAAAGCAATGCCGCTCAACGTCGCAAGATCGGGCCGGTCGCCGAGCAGCTCCTGCACGAACAACGTCACGACCGGCTGTACCGTGCGCACCCCGAACTGCGCCATCAGCAATACAAAAAACAGCGCCAACAAGCCGGGCGAACGCGCCACCGCGATTAAGCTGCTGAGGAGGGCACGGCCGCCGCGCGCCTGTGAGGTGGGGACAAAGCGCTCGCGCACGCCAAACCAGACGAAACCCGTCGACACCATTATCGTCGCTGCAGTGCAATAGAACGGAATGCGATAGCTGCCGGTCGCATCGGCCAAGGCGCCGCCGATCAGTGGGCCGACCAGTGAGCCGACGAGCTGGCCGGTGCTGAGCCAGCCGAGGGCGAAACCAAGACGATCTTCCGGCGCCTGGCTTGCCACCAGCGCGATCGCGGTGCTCGAGAACCCGGCGAAGACGCCCATCAGAGCGCGACAGGCAAAGACCTGCCAGACATTCGCCGCCGCGCCCATCAGCGCCGCGAATACGCCGACGGCGATGCTCGATCGCAGCAGCATCAATTTGCGGCCGTGCCGGTCGGCCAGGCGCCCCCACAACGGCGAGGCGAAAGCGGCGACAAAGGAAGTCGTGCCGGCAAGGATGCCGGCCCACAGCGCGACCGCGCTCGCCGAGCCGACGCCGAGCACCGGCAGAAACAGCGGCATGATCGGGCTCAGCATCGAGAACGCCGCGGTCATGACGAACTGGATCCCGACCATCGCCCACAAAGTGCGCCGCCACTGTGCCGTGGCGGTCGCCCCCTGGTCTCGCTCGTCGACTGCCGCGCCGCTTTCTTCGGCCATGTCGTTCGTCATCTCGGTCAGCCCGGCCGAAGCGTTCGGCCGTGCCAGTCTTTGTAGAGGAACGACAGACTATCGGCATCCGTCGCGACCCGCTCGGTCGGCGTCGGGGTGCCACCAAAATCGTTAAAAAAGCTCAAGACATCCGCGCATCCCTGCCATACACTCTCTGCAGGGCTCCGGTAGTGGAGCCCTATCAAACAGGGAGGGAGCCATGGTGGCGGTCGAGACCATAAAGCCCATCCCATGGTGGAAGGAGCCGACCAAGGATCAATGGCTGGCCTGGGTGGCCGCGTGGCTCGGTTGGACCTTGGACGCCTTCGATTTCACGATTTTCCTGCTGATCATGCTGCCGATCTCGCAGGAATTCAACGTCCCGCTGACCGCCGTCACCGCCGTTTTCACCTTGACGTTGTGGATGCGGCTGGTCGGCGCCACCGCGTCGGGCTGGCTCGCCGATCGGCTCGGACGCAAGACGCCGCTGATGATCTCGATCGCATGGTACTCCCTCTGCAACTTCATTACCGGCTTTTCCCCGGCGTTCTGGTTCCTGTTTCTGTTCCGCGCGCTGCTCGGCATCGGCATGGGGGCGGAATGGCCGGC
>JAFAHP010000603.1 GCA_019237175.1 Alphaproteobacteria bacterium | reverse complement strand
AGCGCCTCGCTGCGCACAAATTCCTCGACGACGACAAACTCGAAAGGCTCGCGTTCGAGCGGTGCTGCGTTCAGGCGGCCAAGATCGAGGATAGCCAAGGCGCCCCTCCAAGATTGCACCGGTCCAATAGTCGCTCAGACCGCAACGGGCAAGACCAGTGCAGACCTCGACAGGACCAATTCACGCTTCCTTTTTCGCTTTCCCAGCGGAGGAGGCTGCCAGGAAATTGGGGTTTGCCGAGCGATTCTTTTTGTCGTTCCCGCGCAAGCTTCCCCCGGGTTACGCGAGCGAAGCCCCGTCGCTGCTGAGCCCGGGGGCAGGGATTTCAGTCGCTTCCCCCTGTTCATGCCAGGAGCAGGCTCTGGTCCCCGCTTTCGCGAGGGCGACGAACTTGGTTATTTGCAATTAGGTTGCAGGCTCGCAGCCCGAGATGCATCTCAGCCATCGGCACCGGCGGGAGTTTTTGAGCAGTTGGTTAACGCGGCCGCAGTGTCGGGAACGCGATCACGTCGCGAATCGATGGGCTGTCGGTCAGCAGCATGACCAGCCGATCAATCCCGATACCGAGCCCGCCGCAGGGCGGCAGGCCATATTCGAGCGCGCTCACGTAATCCTCGTCGAGCATCTGCGCTTCCTCGTCGCCGGCGGCGCGCGCCCGCATCTGGGCCTCGAACCGCGCCCGCTGATCCTGCGGATCGGTCAGTTCGGAGAAGGCATTGGCGATCTCCCAACCATAGATGTAGGTCTCGAACCGCTCGACGAGGCGCGGATCGTTGCGGTCGGCCTTGGCCAAAGGCGAGATGTCGCGCGGAAAGCCGATCACATGGATCGGCTCGATCAGCTGGTCTTCGACCCGCAGCGCAAAGGCGAGTTCGAGCGCGTTGCCCCATCCCGCTTCGTCGCTGAGCCGTTGGTCGGCGGTATTCGCCGCGAGCGCATTGGCCGCATCCCGCGCTGCCGCGGCGTCGAGCTTGAGGAAATCGATCCCGGTCGCCGCCTCGACCAGTTCGGCCATGCTGCGCCGCGGCCAGGGCGGCGACAAATCGATCCCGGTGCCGCCATATTCGATGCGTGGGATGCCGAGCACGGCCTGCGCCGTGGCGGTGATCAGCTCTTCGGTCAGCTCCATCATCGCGCGATAATCGACATAGGCTTCGTAGAGCTCGAGAGTGGTGAATTCTGGGTTGTGGCGCGGCGACAATCCCTCGTTGCGAAAGCAGCGGTTGATCTCGAAAACCTTGTCGGCGAGCCCGCCGACCACCAGTCGCTTCAGGTGCAGTTCGGGGGCGATGCGCAGATAGAGGTCGATGTCGAGCGCGTTGTGGTGCGTGACAAAGGGTCTCGCCGAGGCGCCGCCCGGGATCGCGTGCAGCATCGGGGTTTCGACTTCAAGATAGTCGCGGGCGAGCAGATGGTTTCGCATCGTCGCGACGACCCCGCTCCGGCGGCGCAAGGTCTCGCGGCTCGCCGGGTTCATGATCAGGTCGAGATAGCGCTGGCGATAGCGCAGCTCGACATCGGCAAGACCGTGATATTTCTCGGGCAACGGGCGCAAGGCCTTGGCCAAGACCGAAATCGTCGCGGCGTTTACCGTCAACTCGCCGCGCGGGGTGCGGCGGACGTGACCCTCGACGCCGATCAGATCGCCGATATCGAGAAGACGCACCGCCGCCTGCCCCTGCGGATCGAGACACTCGCGGTGACAGAAGATCTGGATTTTGCCGGATGCGTCGTGGAGATCGATGAACATGCCGCTGTTGCGCATTGCGCGAATGCGCCCGGCGACGCGAACGAGATCGCCGGTTTCGGCTCCCGCGGCCAGTCCGGCATAGCGCTGATCGAGCCCGGCCGCCTCGTGGGTGCGGGCGAACTCGTAGGGATAAGGATCGATCCCCAGCGCCTTGAGCCCGTCGAGCTTGGCAAGCCGAACAGCGCGCAGCGGATCCTGGACGTCGCGATGCTCGCGCTCGTGATCCGTCATCGGCCTCTCCGGTGGGTCAGCATTCAGGTGTTCTCCGATCGAGCCAGGAATTCCTCAACCGGCCAATCTCGTTGCCCCGTTGAAACCCGCTACAACATCAAATAACGGAGGCCGCCGATCTTATCGTGAAACGTCGCCGCTGCGGAGGTCGGCGGGCTTTCGAGCGTTGAGATCTTTGGCCGACGCAAATCCCTAAGCCGCTGTTCGACTTCTTTGCTCGGATCCGGCGCCGGACCTACCCGGCCGCCGCGGCGCGCGAGACCGGGGCTGGCGCCAAATCGATGATCGTGTCGTGGTAGCGATGCAATGTGCCGTGATGGCCGACGCTGACGATCGTCGGCTGCCATGAGGCCTCGCGCAACAGGCGATAGAGCGACATTTCGGCGGCCTCGTCGAGCGCCGATGTCGCTTCGTCGAGAAACACGATCTCCGGCCGCGCCAGCAACACCCGGGCAAACGCCAAGCGCTGCTGCTCGCCGACCGAGAGCCGCTGCGCCCAATTCCCTTCCTCGTCGAGGCGATCGATGAGATGCGCCAATCCGACCGCGCGCAGTGCATCGGCGATGCCCTCGCGCGGCAGCTCCGCGGCGGCGCGTGGATAAGCAATCGCATCGGCGAGCGTGCCGAGCGGCAAATACGGCCGCTGCGGCAGGAACAGGGTGGTACCGCCGGCGAGGCGGATCCGGCCGCGGCCAAACGGCCACAGGCCGGCAACGGCACGCAACAGCGTGCTCTTTCCGGCGCCCGAGGGACCAGTGACTAAGAGCGCGTCGCCCGAGCCGACGCTCAGCGCCAAATCCTCGCGCAGCGGCCGGCCGTCCGGAAGATCGAGGTGCAACGTGTCGACTTCGACCCCCTGCCCGCCGCGCTCGATCGCGATCGGCTGCGGCACCCGCCGATCGGCGGCAATTTCTTCCATCCGGGCGCGGAAGCCGGAAAGCCGCTGCACCACCGCCTGATATTGCGCGATCTCGGTATAGGACGTGACGATGAAGGACAGCGAGTCCTGCACCTGGCCAAAGGCCGAGGCGATCTGCATCAGCCCGCCGAGCTGGATCACGTGATTGAAATACCGGGGTGCGGCGACGATAAACGGAAACACGATCGCGAGCTGGGCATAACCGGTGGTAAACCAGGTCAGCTTTTTGCGGCGCTTGATGATCCCCCACCAGTTGGCGATGATCCGCTTGAAACGTGACTGAAACGTGTCGAATTCGCGCGCTTCGCCGCCGTAGAACGCGACATTTTCCGCGTTTTCGCGCAGCCGGACCAGGCTGAAGCGGAAATCCGCCTCATAGCGCTGTTGATCAAACGTGAGCCGGACCAGAGGATTGCCGATCCACCGGGTCAGCAGTGTCCCGCCCGCCGAATAGATCAAAGCGGCGAAAACCATGTAGCCCGGGATACTGAACGTCCTGCCGCCGCCGAGCGGTATCGTCAGCGCCCCCGACAGCACCCACAGGATCGTGAGAAACGACAGCAGCGTGACAAGGGCATTCAACAGACCAAGCGACAGCCCGATCGTCATCGTCGCAAAACTGTCGATATCGTCCGAGATGCGTTGGTCGGGGTTGTCGGTTACTGCCTGATTCAACTGGAGGCGGTAATAATTCTGATTGTCGAGCCAGTTGTGCAAATAGTGGTCGGTCAGCCAGCGTCGCCAGCGGATATGCAGAATCTGCCGCAGATAGAGTGAATAGACGGCATCAACGATCATTGCAAAGGCGAGCACTCCGAAGATGCCGAACTGGTACCAGAATTCGCTCCAGTGATACTCTTGGAGCGCGTCGTAGAAATCTTTGTTCCAGGTGTTGAACCGGACATTGAGCCACACGGAAAACAAGTTGAGCCCGACGACCGCAGCCAAAAGGGCGATCGCCGACCATTTCTCTTCGGATTTCCAGTAGGGCCAGGTGAGTGCCCAAGCCTGCCGCAAGAAGCCGCGTTCACTTGCCGCCGCCATCAATCTTCTCCGCTCATGACCCCGGCCCGGTAATCCGCGACCCGTCCCTTTATTCCGCTTAAGATGGGCATACCATGTTCGTTCCATCCCCTAGCATAGCCGCCGCCGATGTCGTCGGCGCCAGTTCGCTCGCGCGCGGGGTCTGCCGCGCGCTCGAGCAACTCGGCTATGCAAGTCTGGTCGAATTCCCGCTGGCCAGCGGCCGCCGCGCCGATGTCTTGGCGGTCGGCGGGCGCGGCGAGTTGATCGCCGTCGAGATCAAGAGCTCGGTCGCGGATTTTCGCGCCGACCAAAAGTGGCCGAGCTATCGAGAGTTTACCGATCGCCTGTATTTCGCCGTCCCATGCGGGTTTCCGATAGGGCTGATCCCCGAGGATTGTGGCTTGATGGTGGCAGATGCGTTTGGTGCGGCGGTTTTGCGCGACGGTCAAACCCTCACCCTCGCCGCGGGCCGGCGCCGAGCGGTCACGTTGCGCTTTGCGCGGATCGCCGCCGCCCGGTTGCGGCGATCGCTTGATCCCGAGGCCGCCCGCTTCGAGGGTAT
>JAFAHP010000600.1 GCA_019237175.1 Alphaproteobacteria bacterium | reverse complement strand
AACGGCTCCCATTTACGATCGACTCGTGGGTCGTGCTGCCCAACCACATACATTGCGTATGGACGCTGCCTCCGGCGACAGCAATTTTCCGCGGCGCTGGTGGGCGATCAAGACAACGTTCTCGAAATCGCTGTCGCTCGGGAGCATCGCTCGCCAGTTATGGTTCGTCGTGGCGAGAGAGGGATTTGGCAACGTCGTTACTGGGAACACATGATCCGCGACGATTGCGATTACGCCACCCATATGGACTACGTTCATTTCAACCCGGTGAAGCATGGGCTGGTTGACAGCCCCGCTGATTGGCCGTTTTCCAGCTTCCACCGTTGTATATCGGACGGGATCTACCCCGTTGGATGGGCTGGCGGCGTCGAAGTTCCTGAGGCCGGCGAACGGCCCTGACGCCGAGTTGGCGGAATGCGCGCTACGCGCTTTTTCCGCCCTACGGTTGCTCTCTCAGGTGAGTGGTTCACGCGGCGATGCCCTTGCCGTCGTACAGCGAATCGATCGCCGTACTATATATCTCACGGACCGCGTGTCGCTTGACTTTCAAGGTCGGCGTCATCTGCCCGTTGGCGATCGTGAAGGGTTCGCTCGCGATGACAAAGCGGCGAACCCGCTCGATCGGGGCCAAGGTGCGATTGACGCGCGTGACCGCAGCGCCGATCGCTTTCGCAAAGCGCGGATCGGCGGCGAGGCCAGCCAGGTCGACGGCCGCGGCATTCTCGGCGGCGAATTGGGCGGCAAACTCGGCATCGGGAACCAGCACCGCGACGAGATAGGGGCGGCGGTCGCCGAAGACCATCGCCTGGGCGACTTCCGGCTCCAGGGTCAGATAGCCTTCGACCCGCGCCGGCGAGATCATCTCGCCACCCGAGCTCTTGATGAAGTCCCGCTTGCGATCGGTGATAGAGATATACCCGTCGTCGTCGATGCGGCCGACATCACCGGTATGAAGCCAGCCATCGGCGAGCGCCTGGGCAGTTGCCTGTGGATCGTTCCAGTAGCCTTTCATGACGTTGTCGCCGGCAACCAGGATCTCGCCGTCTTCGGCGACGCGTACGCGCACCCCGTCGAGCGGCGGGCCGACGGTATCGATCTTGATCCGCGTTGGGGTATTGCAGGCAATGACAGGGGCGGCCTCGGTCTGGCCATAGCCCTGCAGTAATCTGACGCCGAGCGCCAAAAAGAAGCTGCCGATCTCGGGGTTGAGCGCCGCCCCGCCCGAAACCATGGCTTTTAGCCGGCCGCCAAAGCGCCGCCGCAAACCGGCGCGAACCGTCCGGTCGAGCAGCGGGTCGACGAGCCGCTCGGCGAGGCTGGGCTCTGCACCTGACGCGCGCTTGCGGCCGATGTCGACCGCTTTCTCAAACATATCGCGGGCAATCCTGCCCTTGCGCTCGACACCAAGCGTGATGCGCCGATGCATCGTCTCATAGAGCCGCGGCACTGCGGTCATGATCGTCGGCCGCGCTTCGATGAGATTGACCGCGAGTGTCTCGGCGCCCTCGGCAAAATAAATCTGCGCCCCGATCGATATCGGGAACATCATACCGGCGGTGTGCTCGTAGGAATGCGACAAGGGCAGAAAACTCAAAAACACTTCATCGCCGAGGCCGAGCATCTCGAGCAGCCGATAGGCGCCGCGGCAATTGGCAAGAATGTTATGGTGCGTGGTCATCACCCCTTTTGGGATGCCGCCCGTCCCTGAGGTGAAGATCAGACACGCGATATCGTCGGGGGCGAGTGCGGCGACAGGCGCGGCGGTTTCGTCGGGCGCGTCGTCGGCTTTGGTCATCACCTCATCCCATGACAAGAGATCGACCGCGCTCGCCTGGCCAACCGCAGGCTCCATCGCGATCACGCTGCGGACCGTTTCGGCCTGGTTGGCGGCTGCGAGCACGCGCGCCGACAGTGACGGCCGGGAAACGATCACTGCAGCGGCACCGCTCGTGGCGAAGACATGACGATGGTCTTCCACGGTGTTGGTGACATAAGCCGGGACCGTGATCGCGCCGGCGCTCATGATCGCGAAATCGGCGATGACCCATTCGGCGCGGTTCTCGGAGACAAGGGCCACCCGATCGCCGCGACCGACGCCGAGTGCTGTCAGGCCGCGCGCCAGCCGACGGGCGTCGCGAGCCGCTGCCGCCCAGCTGATCGACTGATAGCGGCCATCGCGCCTGGCCCATAAAAACGGTTTGTCGCCGAGCCGCTCGGCCTGTTCAAAGAACATCGCCGGCAAGCTTCGGCAATTGTCATAGTCCATTGCGGCACGATCCTCCCCATCCTTTTTACTTGTCGGGGGGCGAAATGGGGAGAGTGCAAGCCCTCAAGTTTCGATAAATTGCCGGATCAGCCGGGTGACTTCTGCGGCTTTCTCCATATGCGGCAGGTGGCCCGCGTCGTCGAGAATGTACACCGGGAAATGCGCCGCCAGCGCCTGCGCGTGGGTGACCGGGATGATGCGGTCGTCGCCGCCCCAGATCACTTGCACAGGGATTGTCAGCTGGTTGACGCGATCGGCCAGATCAAGGCACTGCCGGCCCTCCGCGAACCACGCGCCGGCGATCGTCGTCAGCGCCGCCGCCACACCGTCAAGCCGCTTGTAGCGCAGGGCTTCTTCGACCATTGCGCGGCTGACCGAAGCCGGGTCATGCACCAGCTGGCTAAGCACCTCGGTTGCTTCACGGCGCCGGCTCGCGCCGATAAACCCGTCGATAAATCCGTGGTTGATCTCTGGGCCAAGCCCGGCCGAGGCGATCAAAGTCAGGCTCGCGGCCGTGTGCGCATTCCGCAAGGCGACGAGCGCGGCAACAGCACCGCCCATCGAATGGCCGACGAGATGGGCCCGCTCGATTCCGAGTGCTCGGAGTACCGCTTCCACGGCGTCAGCCAGACTCTCGGG
>JAFAHP010000544.1 GCA_019237175.1 Alphaproteobacteria bacterium | reverse complement strand
CCAGCGCCGCCGGCAAGATCGCGGTCCCGGGATGGGTCAGCATGCGAAAGGTATCCCATTTGCCGCCAGCGAAGATCGTCTCGGTGTTGACAAAGGCGGCTCCCCCCTTCGTCAATTTGGCGCCGTTGCACAGCACCGTCGCAGCCCTGCCGCCGCCAGCCTCTTCGTCCCGCATCAATTCGAGCGCCTGTCGGCTCGCCGGCATGTCGTGCGCGACCAGGGCCGAACAGAGCGCCTGCAACGTCACGCCCTTTGCCCGGTCGGCGACCGCCTCCGGAAGATCTTCGTACTTAAGGCCGGCGACAAAATGCGCGAATTCGCGGCTCAGCGACATGACGATCCCCCGCATGAAATTGGCTACTGGAGCCTAAACCGATTTCAGATGCGATCCCCATCTTCTCTTGTGATCGACCTCGCCCTTGCCAGGGTTTGAGGGGTGTGGCCCGTCCCGATGCGGTTCAGGCCGGGCTGTTGGCCTTGAGCGGTTGCTCAGGAACCCACTTGCCGCCCGATCTCCGTAGGATCGCGGACTCGACCGCGAATTCGTCATCGACGGTATATTCGTAGCAGCGAATGCTCGGCGCCTGGGGGAAGGCGGCGTTGATCGCGGCAAGCGCCTCCGCCAGCGATGCGAAATCGCCCGTATATTGCAGCCGACTGTTCCACACTCCCTTATAGGCGCGGCTCAGCCGGCCAAATTCGGGAGCATCGGTTTCGGGAACACGGTCGATGTAAGCGGTAATCTCGATGCTCGGAGCCGCCGAGGCCGACGTCTCGTCGCGCGTGATCTCGACGCGATAGGTCAGATAAGCCATTCCCCAATCCCATTTATTGATAGCGAGCCTCGAGTTCGGCGGCAGTTTCTGCCTCCGGCAGAAGTCTTGTTGCGGCGAGCCAGAGTTCGGCAACGTTGCCGTTGCCGTCTCGCACCCGCCGCACCTCTTCGCCGTGGCTGCCATAGCCGCCCGAGAGTGCAATGCGGCCGCGATCGGGGCCGGTGACCTCGATTTCCGCCACGTCCATAAACGGGTTCCACAAGGAGGGAATGGCAACCAGCACCTTCTCGCCGATCGGGACTAGGTCGGCCGCACCCCACAGGGTCCACCATCGCCCGGTCCAGTCGCTGACTGTTGCCAAGGGGGCGCCTTCGCGGGCAAAGCGGCGCAGAATGCGGAGGACCCCCTCGATCCAGGGCTGGGCACATCCGTCGATCGCATTCGTCAATATCGAGATCGCCAGATCCTGTTCGGGCAATACCGCGGTGCGCGAGATATAGCCCTGCAACCGGCCGCCATGGCCGAACCAGTCACAACCGTCGAGCGTGCCGCTGGCAATTCCGAAGCCATAATAGGTTTCGAAGGTCGAGTTGGGGTCGCCCCATTGCCGCCGCGTCATTTCCCGCCGGCTGTCGACCGACAGCACGCTTTTTTCCGATTGCGGCGCAAGCTGCGCGAAATAGAGCGCCAGATCATGCGCTGTGCTGACAAAACCGGCGGCCGGGCGGATGGCGTTGGTCGAGATATCGCCCGGGATCACGAGCCGCCGTCCCATCGGCAATTTGCCGGTGTGACCGCGTGCGAATGGCGTCCCGGTGGGCAGCGGCATATCGGGCTCGGTTTCTTTCAACTCGGCGGCTTCGACGATTTCGCGTTTGATCCAAGAGGCATAAGGCTCGCCGGTGACCTCCTCGATCACGAGGCCGAGTAGGCCGAAACCGTGGTTTGAATATTTAAACCGGGTATTCGGATCTATGACTGGCGGGTTGCGGAGATCGTTCAACAGCTCCTCGGCATTGAGGAAGGAACGGCGATCCTGGAACTGGCCGCTGTCATTGCCGTCGCGGACGATGCCGGCGCTGTGGGAGAGGAGTTGGGCGATCGTCGTTGCCGCCACTCTCGGATGCAAATTCGCGACGTAGTCGCCGACCGGGTCATCGAGTTTGAGCCTTCTCCACTCACGCAATTTCATGACTCCAGCTGCGGTAAAGCTCTTCGAATGCGATGCCACCCGAAAGCGATGCCGCGGTGTGAACGCCTCGCCAGTCATCAGATCGGCGCAACCGAAAGCTTCGTCGAGGATGATCCGGCCATGACGAGCGATCGCAATTGCACAGCCCGGGAGCTCCGATAGGCGCATCTGAAACCCAAGCCACGAGCGGATATAGTCGAGGGCCGGACGGATCCAGTCATCGTTTGGCATGGTTTCTGTTCACCTGCGGTCGAGATTTTCGAGATCAGCGTCTTGGGCCTGTGGATCACCCCAACTCCGGAAAATCCTCCTCCCAGAATTCAGCTGTCATTCGCGAAGCGCTCGTGTTGCGGCGGCTGGTTTCCGAGTTGCGCAGTTCGACACGGCGGATTTTACCCGAGATGGTTTTGGGCAATTCGGCGAATTCGATCCGGCGCACCCGCTTGAACGGAGAAAGATGCGCGCGGATATGGCGGAAGATCGAGAGGGCCGTGTCGCGGTTTGCAGACTGGCCCGCGGAGAGCGAAATAAAGGCCTTGGGAACCGCCAGGCGGAGCGGGTCGGGCGAGGGCACCACCGCGGCCTCGGCCACGGCCGGGTGCTCGATCAGTGCACTTTCCAATTCGAACGGACTGATCCGGTAGTCCGAAGCTTTGAACACGTCATCTGCGCGGCCGACATAGGTGAGATAGCCTTCGCCGTCGACAGTGCCCACGTCGCCGGTGCGATAGACGGCCCCTGTCAATGGCTGCAATG
>JAFAHP010000504.1 GCA_019237175.1 Alphaproteobacteria bacterium | reverse complement strand
CGATCCTGCGGTCAACGCTGCTGTCGAGGAGGCGCATCGGCACGGGATTTTAACGACCGCAAGCTTAATGGTTGCGGCGCCGGCGGCGGCGGATGCGGTGGCGCGGGCGCGGCGCCTTCCCGAATTGCGGGTCGGATTGCATCTTGTATTGGTTGACGGTTGCCCGGCATCGCCGCTCTCTACGGTGTCCAAACTGGTCGGACCCAGCGGCAAATTCGAGCGGAACTTGGGACGCGCCGGCGTGCGATTTTTCTTTTCGCCCAAAACCAGGCGCCAACTGAGGCAGGAAATCCGTGCCCAATTCGAGGCGTTTCGCGCGACTGGTCTCGAACTGGACCACGTCAACGCCCATAAGCACATGCATCTGCATCCGACGGTTGCCGATCTGATCCTGGAAGTCGGCCGCGACTATCGAATGAGGACGGTGCGGGTTCCGGCGGAGCCGATCGGCGTGCTGCGCCGTGCGTTTCCGCAAGAGCGCGTCGCGATCCCGTTGTACCGCCCTTGGGCCGAGTTGTTGCGCCACCGCGTGCGGCGCGCAGGATTGGTGGCCAACGATCATGTTTTCGGTTTGACGTGGAGCGGCGACATGGTCGAGCAGCGGGTGCTGCGCCTTTTGCCCTATCTACCGGATGGTGTGAGCGAAGCGTACTTTCACCCCGCAACCGAGCGTAGCCCAGTCTTGAGCGCAGCGATGCCGGATTATCGTCATCGCGAAGAACTCGCCGCGCTCACTAGCCCTGCGGTCAAGGCGCGGATCGAAGACCTCGGCATCGCTTTGTCAACTTATGGCGGGCTCGTCGGTTAGCATCACCCGCACCCGCACGCCACCCGCTTTAACGAATTCTCAAGCTCTGTCTGCCGCAATCAGCCCATGGGCGCGAAGTCCAGGCGAGAATCGTTAACTTTTGTGGCAAATTGGGGAGCTGCCCACAATGACCAAGAAATTTTCGCAAACAAGCCCGTTTTGGGCCGTCCGAACGCTCCATTTGGACGCGAAAAGGGCGCTCGGCCTGGACTAATGCCGCGAAATTTCCGAGTCCTGGACATAAAGCGGTCATGCTTTCCGTTGATGCTGCATAGAACAGAACGGACGGAGGGACAGATGGATAGGCGCATCGATTGCTGCCGCTACCAGCCGAGCCTCGACGACCTGCTTGCCGACGAAGTCATGGAGCCGGTATTGCGCAGCGCTGGCCTCGACGAACGCGAACTGCGCGAAATGATGGTCGAAACCGCGCGCCGGATCGAGGATCGCGAGCGACGCATGGTGACCGGTGATGACGGCGGATAGTCAGACGCACGACATCGGAAACTCCAACCTCGCGCGCAGCCCCGGGTGATTGTCGGCAAGGGCGATCGTGCCGAGATGGCGGTGCACGACGGCGCGAACGAGGCTGAGCCCGAGCCCGTTTCCCGGCGTGCTGCGGCTGGGCTCAAGTCTGACAAATCGGTCGAACACAATCTCGCGATTGTTTTGTGGGATGCCTGGTCCGTGATCGGCGACTTCGAGCACGGCGCGGGCGTCGGCGCGAAACACCCGGACCTCTAGAGCTCCCCCATCGGCATATTTGATAGCATTGTCCAGGAGGTTGGCGAGCGCCTGCGACAAGAGATGACGATCGCCACGAATATCGACCTGCGGCTCGGCCGTGAGGGTGAGGACGAACCCCTTTTCCTCGGCCACCGGTTCATAGAGCTCGACGGCGGCACGCGCCACCTCCGCAAGGTCGAATGGTGCCGCCATATCGACCACAGCACCCGCCTCGGCTTCGGCGATTCGCAACAACGCGTTGAAAGTGACCAAGAGGCGGTCAGCCTCATCGATCGCGACACGAATAGCCTCGCTTTGGGCGCCGGCGTCGCCGGGTTCGATCAACGCCAATTCGAGCCGGGCGCGCAAGCGCGAGAGCGGGGTCTTCAAATCATGGGCGACATCGTCGGTGACCTCGCGCATCGCGGTCATCAATCTCTCGATCTGATCGAGCATCCGGTTGAGATTAACGGCCAGGAGATCGAACTCGTCGCCGGTGCCGTCGAGCGGAACCCGGTCCGACAGATTTCCTGCCATGACCCGCTCGCTCGTGCGGTTGACCAACTCGACCCGCCGCAACAGGTTGCGGCTCATAGCGGCGCCGCCGAGTAAACCCACACCCAACGCCACCATCCCCGACCACAACAGCGTCAGCTTTACCCGATCGCGAAACGCCGCGGCGTCACTGATATCGCGGCCGACGAGCAGGCGGTACCCGCCGGGCATGATGATCATGCTGCCGCGCGCCGGGTGGCTTACCGGCTTGCGCTGAACTCTGACCTCGACGGTGAAGGACAGCCAGCCGTTGCCAGCCGGGACACCCAAAGGCCAACCGGAGATGTTGCCGGCCAACGGCCGACCGTCGGGATCAGTTACCAGGTATAGCATCGCCTCGCCGCTGTCGCCGGCGCTGCGCGCGGCCACGATCTGCACGAGCCCGCTCAAACCGCGCTGAGCGTATTGCTCCGCGAGGCCGGTGATATCGGTGTCGATGGTCGCTTCGGTCTGGCGCTCGACGAAATCGGCGCTGGTCCAATAGACAAAACACAAAACCCCGAGCACGGAGGCGGCGAATACCAGGAAATAGAGGGCAGCGAGGCGAAAGGCATGGGTTCGCACCAGCCGCCGTTGGCGTTCGAAAAAGCGCCGCGGAGAGGGCAACGATCGGGCCGCGGGCAGGTGGATCTTGTCGCTGACCATCGGGTGCAGGCGAGGCCGGCAACTAGCGCGATCGCCGATCCGGTGGCACCCCCCTCACCCTCCCCGGGCTCGACCCGGGGATTCGGGCAAGGCTCGGCCGTGCCGCCCGCCAGGGGCGGGCGTTCCGGGGGTGTGTGGCGCCAACCCTTCGCAACCCTTTCCCCCCACTGGGGGGAGAGGATTGGGTGAGGGGGGCTGATCGTACCGATGACATCTGATCAGGAAGCGCGCTATTCCGGCGCGCGCAGGCAATAACCAGCGCCGCGCACGGTCTGCAGCAACGGCCGTTCGAAATTCTTGTCGATCTTCTGGCGCAGCCGGCTCACATGCACGTCGATTACGTTGGTCTGCGGATCGAAATGATAATCCCAAACGTGCTCGAGCAGCATCGTGCGGGTGACGACTTGGCCCGAGTTGCGCATCAGATACTCTAAAAGGCGAAATTCGCGCGGCAGCAATTCGATCCCCTTGCCGCCGCGTCTGACGGTTCGGGTCAAGAGATCGAGCTCGAGGTCACCGACCCGCAGCGTCGTCGTCGCCGCCGTCGCGACACCGCGGCGGAGCAGGGCTTCAATGCGAGCAAGCAGCTCGCTGAACGCGAACGGTTTGACAAGATAATCGTCGCCGCCGGCGCGCAGGCCCTTGACCCGGTCGTCGACGCTGCCGAGCGCGCTGAGGATCAGCGCCGGCGTACCAATTCCGGCCGCGCGCAATGCGCCGAGCACGGCAAGCCCGTCAAGTCCGGGCAGCATGCGGTCTAGCACGATTGCGTCGTAACCTCCCGAACTTGCCAGGAACAGCCCCTCGCGACCCTCGCCGGCGCGATCCACGGTGTATCCGCTCTCGCTCAGTCCCTTTTGAATATAAGAAGCGGTTTCACGATCGTCTTCGACGACAAGGAGTTTCATCGATCCGTTCGACATAAAGCCGGGCGGCAGCGCCGCTCATGGCCGGCAAGGTGGTGTTCGTCAGCAAATAGAGCAAGCGGGCACGCGCTCCGCTCCGGCGGCATCGGCCGTGCCGGCGGTTCCTTTGGGTAAGCCCGCAGCGGACCGGTTCACTCGTGGTTTGCGCAACCCCCCTCCGGCTGAAGTTGCGCCGGCATGGCAGTGTCGTCGCACGTGGCGCGCCTCTCGTCCATTCGATCTTTGCGCTTGACCCACAGCGGGCAAGAGCCATCTATACAGGACTAAATCGGTACCAATTAAGCTGATCCGGATCGCATGGTGCGATGATCATCCTGAGCAAACTCGCCGATTACGGCGTCATCGTTGCCACCCATCTGGCAGCGTATCCGTTCCGACAGCTGACTGCCGCAGCGGTCGCGGACGAAGTTCGGTTGCCGCGCGCAACGGTCGCCAAGATCTTGAAGGCGCTCGCGCATGCGGGGCTGGTGTCGGCGACGCGGGGCGCCATGGGGGGCTATCGTCTGGCGCGCGACGCCCGGTCGATTTCGGTCGCCGAGGTGGTTGCCGCTATCGACGGCGACATCGGGTTGACGCAGTGCTCGGTGCACGTCGCCGAATGTACGCGCACCGATTACTGCCCGACCCGGCCGCATTGGACCGCGATCAATCGCGCGGTCGAGCATGCCCTGGCCGCAGTGTCGCTCGATGCGATGCTGACGCCCGCGGCTTTCATACCGCGCCGGCGCGCCGCCACCAGCCAGCCGGCCGCGAACTGACAAGCCAAGAATGATCGCATGACTGCTTCGATCGACACCCTGGATACCGTCCGCGCGCTATCGCGGGAGGGCTACAAATACGGCTTTGTCACCGACATAGAGGCCGATGAAGCCCCGCCCGGTCTCGGCGAAGAAACTGTCCGCTTCATTTCAGCTAAAAAAGGCGAGCCAGAATGGTTGCTCGAATGGCGGCTTGCCGCCTTTCGCGCGTGGCAAAAGATGACGGCGCCAAATTGGGCAAAGCTGAACCTGGCGCCGATCGACTACCAGGCGGCGACCTATTTTTCGGCACCAAAGCGCAATGCCGGTCCGAAATCGCTCGACGAAGTCGATCCGGAGCTGTTGCGCACCTACGAGAAGCTCGGCATTCCGCTGCGCGAACGCGAGGCCTTGGCCGGCGTTGCCGTCGACGCCGTCTTCGACAGCATCTCGGTGGCGACGACCTTCAAGGAGCAGCTGGCGGAGCTCGGCATCATCTTTTGTTCGTTCGGAGAAGCGGTGAGCGAGCACCCTGAGCTGGTGCGCAAATATCTCGGCACGGTGGTCCCGCAAAACGACAATTTCTTTGCCGCGTTGAATTCGGCGGTGTTCAGCGACGGATCGTTTGCCTATGTGCCGCCGGGTGTGCGCTGCCCGATGGAGCTCTCCACCTATTTTCGCATCAATGCCGCCAAGACCGGGCAGTTTGAACGCACCCTGTTGATTGCCGACAAGGGCAGCTATGTCAGCTATCTCGAGGGCTGCACAGCACCGCAGCGCGACGAGAACCAACTGCATGCTGCGGTCGTCGAGCTGATCGCGCACGAAGACGCGCAAATCAAGTATTCAACCGTGCAGAACTGGTATCCGGGCGACGCCGAGGGAAACGGGGGTATCTATAACTTTGTGACCAAACGCGGCGCTTGTCGCGGCGATCGCGCCAAGATCTCGTGGACCCAGGTCGAGACCGGCTCGGCAATCACCTGGAAATATCCGAGCTGCGTGCTCGAAGGCGACCATTCAGTCGGCGAATTCTATTCCATCGCAATCACCAACAACCGCCAACAGGCCGATACCGGAACCAAGATGATCCATATCGGCAGGGACACGCGCTCGACCATCGTATCGAAGGGTATTTCCGCCGGACACGGCCAGAACACTTATCGCGGGCTGGTCCGCGTGCAGCCGCGGGCGGTCGGCGCCCGCAACCACACGCAATGTGACTCGCTCTTAATCGGCGAGCGCTGCAGCGCGCATACTGTCCCCTACATCGAAGTCCGCAATCGGACAGCGCGCGTCGAGCACGAAGCGACGACCTCCAAAATCAGCGACGACCAGCTGTTTTATTGCCGCCAACGGGGGCTGTCGACCGAAGACGCGGTATCGCTGATCGTCAATGGTTTCTGCAAGGAAGTGTTGAAGGAACTGCCCATGGAATTCGCGGTCGAAGCGCAAAAACTGCTGGCCGTCAGTCTCGAGGGCAGTGTCGGCTAGAAAACCATGAGCGACGAAGCCGTCACGCTCGAATTGTTGGGGGCCCGCCTGCTAGGGCTGACCGCAGATGTGCGGGACCTGCAGCAGCGTTTTGCCGGCATGGAAGCGCGCCTCGCCACGCTGGAGACGCGTTTTTCGGCACTGGAGGCGCGTTTCACCGGGATGGAAGCACGCATGGCCGTGCTGGAAGAACGCATGTCGCGGATGCTGTCGCTGATCGTGCGGATTGCCAAGCAGCAGGGCGTGCGAGAGTGATCGGTCGATTTGATGACGCTCGCAATTGAAAACCTGCATGCGCCGCTCACCGAATTGCTGGTCGAGCGCAGAAGCTTTTGCGGTCCGTCTCGAAGGCAGCGTCGGATGATGTCCGCGACGCCCAGTCCTGATCCCTCATGGTCGCGCGTGACCAGAACAAATCCGAGCATTACGGCTTAAGGGCTCGGAATGCCGATGCTTGAAATAAGTAATCTGCACGTGCGGCTCGCCGACGGGCGCGAGATCCTGAAGGGCATCGAGCTCTCGGTCGCAGCGGGCGAGGTTCACGCGATCATGGGGCCGAACGGCTCGGGCAAGAGCACGCTTGCGGCGGTGCTCGCCGGCCGCGAGGGCTACGAGGTCAGCGCGGGCCAGATAACCTATCTCGGTCGCGATCTATTGGCGATGCCGGCTGACGAGCGGGCGCGTGAGGGGCTGTTTCTCGCATTTCAATACCCGGTCGAGATCCCCGGTGTGAACAACATGTATTTCCTGCGTACGGCAATGAACGCGCAACGCCGCCATCGTGGCGCCCCCGAATTGGATGCGGGGCAGTTTCTGCGTACGATGCGGGCCAAACTCAGGGAACTCGACATAAGCGAGGATCTGCTGCAGCGCGCGGTCAATGTCGGATTCTCCGGCGGCGAGAAAAAACGCAACGAGATCTTTCAGATGGCAATGCTCGAACCGCGCCTCGCGATACTCGACGAGACCGACAGCGGGCTCGACATCGATGCGCTGCGCATCGTCGCGGGCGGGGTCAACCGGCAGCGCGCACCCGATCGCGCAATCGTCCTGATCACCCACTACCAGCGCCTCTTGAATTACGTCGAGCCCGATCGGGTTCACGTGCTGCAAGGCGGGCGGATTGTCGAATCGGGCGACAAGACCTTGGCCGCTGAGCTGGAGCGGCGCGGTTATGCCGCATTTGGCGATGCCGCGTGAGGTGGTGCGAGCCGTGTACCGCCGAACTGGGAACAAAAGCTCCGTCAAAGGGTGGGCTCCAAGCCGATTGTGCCCGGTTCCCGCCTTCGAGGCTGTAATCGAATCGCCCCGGGGCGCCAAATGACGGGCTGCATTGCTATCGTGCGTGCTTCGAGGCCGCCTGCGGCGGCACCTCAGCATGAGGAAAGCCTTTGATGGCATTAAGAAAACTCCTCATCCTGAGGAAGCTGCGAAGCAGCTGTCTCGAAGGACGCACTGCTCT
>JAFAHP010000457.1 GCA_019237175.1 Alphaproteobacteria bacterium | reverse complement strand
CAATGCGCTTCTTGGGGCCGAAGATGTTCGCTCATGGCGAGGCGGAGCTGGGCTGAGCCTCGGTTGGTGCCGCCATCGTGACCCCCGATCGCAATTCGTGGCGACTGAGGTTAGCAGATCTGATGCGGCGTTGCCCTGCCCGACTTTCACCCGATGCTTGCGGCTGGAGGCGTCTCTCCGAGAGATGGCGCACGGCAGCCGCAAGCCGCGGCACAGTCAGGTACCGGGGCCGCTCTCATCCGGAATTCGCTGGGCGAGTTGGCGCCGCAGTGCCCTGATTTCCTCAAATCGTGCCGTTACATCACGCAACATAGCGGCGATTCCGATGATCCGCGCGTGGTTGTCGCGGAACGGCACAATCGTGAACTCGATCGAGATGCGTCCGCCGTCTTTTCGCAGCGCCGGTACCGCCAGAATCTCGCCGGAGCCATAACGCGTGCTTCCGCTCCGTATCGTTGCCGAAAAGCCTGCCCAGTGACGCACCCGCAAATTCTCGGGAATGATCATGTCGAGGCTTTGGCCGAGCGCCTCTGCTTCGGAAAAACCGAAGATCCGTTCCGCGCTGCGGTTCCAGAAGCGAATTACGCCCTCCGCATCGGCAAAGATGATCGCGTCGGGTGCCTCGCGGACCAGGGTCAGGCAGAAATGGTCGAGATCGATGGGGAGGTCCATAATTTCACTTCCTACCCGACTATCGAGGGGGGTCTGAAACCGATAATGATCCGTAAACAGGGATTCACCAAACCTGTTCCCCATCCGGCAAGAAGCCCTCGGTTCGGCGAGTGGATCTGGATTCCCCCAAGATGTTGGGCAATATTCGGCGACCCGGTCGATGCGAGGACTTTGAGCGGAATGAGCGGACAATACCTGAGGCGTATCGCGGCGGCAGCGCTGGTGTTGATGGCGATGTCGGGCGGTGGAGCACAGGCGCAAAAGTCCGGCGGCGTGTTGCGGATCTATCACCGCGACAGTCCGGCCAGCATGTCGATCCACGAGGAGGCGACCAACTCGGTCGCGATCCCGATGATGGCGGTGTTCAACAACCTCGTCCTCTACGACCAGCACAAGGCGCAGAACAGCCTCGACACGATCGTTCCCGACCTGGCGGAGAGCTGGTCATGGAACGAGGAGGGGACCCGGCTGACTTTCACACTGCGTGAGGGCGTCAAATGGCATGACGGCCGGCCGTTTACCTCGGCCGACGTCAAATGCACCTGGGACCTGTTGACGGGCCGCGCAGCCGAGCGATTGCGTCTCAACCCGCGCAAATCATGGTGGAACAACGTCGCGGAAATCGCTGCCGACGGCCCCGCTCAAGCGACCTTCGTGCTGAAGCGGCCGCAGCCGGCGATCCTCGCCCTCATCGCCTCCGGCTACACGCCGGTCTACCCCTGCCACGTCTCGCCGCGCGACATGCGGCAGCATCCGATCGGGACCGGCCCCTTCAAATTCGTCGAGTTCAAGCCCAACGAAGGGATCAAGCTCGCCCGCAATCCCGATTATTGGAAGCCGGGACGGCCCTATCTCGACGGGATCGAATACACGATCATCCCCAATCGCTCGACCGCGATCCTCGCCTTCGCCGCCGGCAAGTTCGATCTGACGTTTCCCTACGAGGTCACAATCCCGCTGATGAAGGACGTCAAGAGCCAAGCGCCGCAGGCGGTGTGCGACCTCACCCCGACCAATGCCAGCACCAATCTTTTGCTCAACCGCGGGGGCCCGCCTTTCGACAAGCCCGAGCTGCGGCGCGCCTTAGCATTGGCGCTCGACCGTAAGAGCTTTATCGACATTCTCGTCGAGGGACAGGGCGACATCGGCGGGGCGATGCAGCCGCCGCCGGCTGGGGTTTGGGGCATGCCGGCCGATTTTCTGGCGACGATTGCCGGCTACGCACCCGATGTGGCGAAGAACCGCGCCGAAGCGCGCGAGATCATGGCACGGCTCGGCTATGGGCCCGACAAACGGCTCGCCATCAAAGTCGCCGCGCGCAACATCCCGGCCTATCGCGACCCGGCAATAATCTTGATCGATCAACTCAAGGAGATCTGGATCGACGGCGAGCTCGACCCGATCGAGACCGCGAACTGGTTCCCCAAGCTCGCCCGCAAGGACTACCAGATCGGCCTCAACAACACCGGCGGCGGCGTCGACGATCCGGACCAGCAATTCTTCGAGAACTATGGCTGCGGGTCGGAGCGTAACTATACCGGCTATTGCAACGCCGAGTTGGAAGCGCTGTTCGTCGAGCAGTCGACGATGGCCGATCGAGAGAAGCGCCGGCGCCTCGTGTGGGAGATCGACAAGAAATTGCAGGAGGACGGGGCAAGGCCGATCATCTATCACACCCGTGCCGCAACCTGTATGCAGCCGCAGCTCAAGGGGCTCACTGTTATGGTCAACAGCCAGTACAATGGCTGGCGCATGGAAGACGTCTGGCTCGACCGCTAGCTCGGATCACCGGGTCGAGTTCAAGGTCCGGGCACTTCGATGTCGAGCAGTGGGCCGTATTGCTGGCTGCCGAAGATATCGGCGTCACCGGGGCTGCCGCTCGGCATCCGGCGATACATCGTAAACTTGATTGCCAATGCCGGGTCGAACGCGACGTGGTCGGTGATTTGTGTGGCGTCGACGCCAAAGATGCGGCAGACGGCGTCGCGCGACAAGACCCCGCTCTCCCGCACCAGGTCATAGGTGGCGCGGTCGGGGAAGATCACGTCGAAGGTAACCTTGTCGACCCCGGCATTCTTGCTGCGGA
>JAFAHP010000272.1 GCA_019237175.1 Alphaproteobacteria bacterium | reverse complement strand
CCCCAGCGCGCCAGGCGCTCGCCGTCGAGGGTCAGGATGCTGATCCTGCCGCCATTGTGCTCGGGGATGTAAACGACGTCGTCATCGTCGACATAAAAGAACGCGGGACCGATCAGCTCGGTCGGCCAGACTTCCTGCAGTTTGCCGTTCTGGTCGAACACCTGCACCCGGTCGTTTTCACGGTCGGCCACCAAAACCCGGCCGCGGCGGTCGATCCACACGCCGTGTGGCAGATTGAATTGGCCCGGCGCCGTGCCCGGCTCGCCCCATGAATAGAGGTACTTGGCGTCGGGCGAGAATTTGTGGACGCGGGCATTGCCGTAGCCGTCGGTCATGAACATCGAGCCGTCGGAGGCAAAGGCGATGTCGGTCGGCAGGTTGAACGGGCCGCCGCCATGCGTGACCTTGCGCCAGGCCTGCGAACTGAAATCGTCCGCCGGCACGCCGGTGTCGGAGCGCTCACCTTTCTCGCCGATGGTCTGCAACAGCTTCCCGTCGGTAGTGAATTTCTGGAACGTCTGGTGATGCTCGTCGCACAGCCAGACGACGTCCTGCCCATTTTCCCGGACAATGCGGACCGCGTGCGGAAAGGTGAACAGCCCCGCACCCCATGACGATAGGAAATTGCCCTCGCGATCAAAAATGACGACGGGGTGCCCGGGATTGCGGTTGAAGCAGTAGACCCGGTCCTGGGAATCGACCGAGACCGCACAAGCACGGATTTCGAGCCCATCAGGCGGGCGCTGCCACGCCTCGTTGACCCGGTAGGTGTATTTGCCGCTGCCGACGATCGGTTCCATGGCGTTTCCCTTCTGTTGCGTCTCGTGTTGCGGTGCCGCCTCACGCCTGCAGTTGCCGCTTCAGCTTGGCCACCCGATCGAGGATCGGCAGGACCTCGTCAGCCTTGGCCGGTGGCACCGGAAAATTCACCCGCGTGACCCCGAGATCCCGGTAGCGTTTGAGGGTATCCGGGTCCTCCGGTGCACCACCCACGGTTATCTCAAGAGAGCCAGGGTCGCGACCGGCCTCCTCGACCATCCGGCGGAAGCGCGGCAGAAAGTCGAGCGGATCGCCGTAGCGGTCGCCGCCGGCGAGCGGGAACCAGCCATCGCCATAGCGGATCGCGCGGCGTGCCGCCCACGGGAAGGCGCCGCCGACAATAACCGGCGGGCGCGGCTTTTGAACCGGCTTCGGCCAGGTCATCATCTGCGGAAAGTCGACGATCTCGCCATGATATTCCGGCTTATCTTTGGTCCAGATCTCGGTCATCGCCTCGATCTGTTCGCGCATCCGCTTGAAGCGGGTGGCGAACACGGTACCGTGGTCTTCCATCTCGTCCTGGTTCCAGCCGCCGCCGATGCCGAACAGGAAACGCCCGCCCGAGACCTGGTCAATCGAGGCGACGAGCTTGGCGGTCTGAATCGTATCGCGCTGGATCACCAGGCAGACCCCGGTCCCGACTTTCAACCGCTTTGTCACCGCCGCCGCCGCGGTCAGCGTAACAAAGGGGTCCATCACGTCGTAATAGCGCTTGGCGAGCTCGCCGCCGCCCGGCGCCGGGGTGCGCCGCGAGGTCGGGATATGCGAATGCTCGGCTGCCCACAGCGCGTCGAACCCACGCTCCTCCAACGCCACCGCCAGCTCCGGCGGCGAGATCGAGTAATCGGTAAAGAAAATGGATGCGCCAAATTCCATGAGTCGCCACCCCGCAGCTGTACTTCGAGTGCGATGCTACGCCGCCGCACCCGGCAAATAAAGCGCCGCAACAGCACGGGTGGACCGACGGTTTATCGGTCGCCGGGTCTCACGTGGATTTCGTCGAGGGCCCTAAATCGATAGACGATTACCGAGCCGGCCCAGGCTGCGATGAACAGGCCAATGATCGCAACGCCGAGCGCCGTAAAGTTGTCGTTCAGCGCTCCGACCCGATCCCACAATACCCCTTTCAACGCAAACCGATCGCCCAGCAATCCCAGTGTCTCGATGCCGCCGACCAGAACCGCGACCGCGACCGATAGGAAGGTGATGGTCAGATTGTAATAGAGCTTGCGAATTGGCGTGACGAACGCCCAGTCATAGACGCGCAGCATCAGGATGCCGTCGG
>JAFAHP010000188.1 GCA_019237175.1 Alphaproteobacteria bacterium | reverse complement strand
ATCGTCGGCGTCGCGCCAGCGCGATTTCCTCCCTTGGACATTGATGATCGTGCAAAAGCTGCATTGAAAAGGGCAGCCGCGCCCGGCGTCGAAGGCGCCGATCGTCTCGCCATAGCGGCGCACGATGTCGATCGGCAGAAACGGGGTTACCTGCTGCTGGAGGCCCGGCAGGTCGTCCATATAGTTGTAAATTGGCTTCAAGCGCCCCGCCAGCGCATCGGCGAGGAGGCCTTCGAACCGGCCCTCGGCCTCGCCGGCAAAAAGCGTTACCCCCAATTCTAACGCTTTTTGGAGGTCGGCGGGCAGAAGCGGCAGCATCGCCAGGCAGCCGGAGACGTGAAACCCGCCGATCGCGACAGCAATGCCGGCGGCGCGCAACGGGGCGGCGAGATCCATCGCCCGCGGGAACTGGTTCGACTGTACGCCGACAAGACACACGATGCCGCCGTCGGCCGCTTTGATGCGGCGGATGATCCGGCGGAGCGGGATGACCGTGTGGCATTCGTCATAGGCATGGATCTCGATCGCGGCGTCGGGGCCGAGCGCCCGGCGCCGGGCGATATCGGTCACGATGCCGTAAAGGCAAGCGAGCGAGTTCGACGGGATCCATGATTTCCACCACTGGATCACATAGCCGTCGTCGTCATAATGTGACGGCTTGATCAGTTCGACGACAAACCGGCGGTCCCCCAACGCACCCTCGTCCGATGATGCCGATCAACCCCTATTACCCGTATTGCAGTGACAGGGAAAGGCTGCCGCTCGCAACCGCGGGGCGAACCCGCTAACCTGCCAACCAAATCCTGCCACATCGCGTCTGATCGCTTGGATGCCCGGACCGCCGGGCAAAGCAGTGATAACATGCTTTCCGGCGCACCGTTCATCGAGTGATAGAGGGGAAACGGATGTTCGAGGGATTTACCCGCACGGAAATCGAAACGACGGGGGCGCGGATTGCGCTGCGGCACGGCGGCGACGGTCCGCCGCTGCTGCTTTTGCACGGCAATCCGCTGACGCATGCTTCCTGGGCCAAGATCGCGCCCGATCTCGGCAAACGGTTCCACGTCGTCGCCGCCGATTTGCGCGGTTACGGTGACAGTATCGGTCCCGAGGACGGCGGCGAGAACCATATCAACTATTCGTTTCGGGCGATGGCGCAGGATCAGGTCGAGGTCATGGAGGCACTCGGCTACCACGAGTTTTTTGTTGCCGGGCACGACCGCGGCGCACGCACCACAGCCCGGATGTGTCTCGACCATCCCGAGCGGGTCAAACGCGCCGCCGTCATCGACATTCTGCCGAACCATCACATCTGGACCCACGCCTCGCGCGAATGGGCGTTGCGCTCGTGGCATTGGGCGCTGATGGCGCAGCCCTACGACCTCCCCGAGCGGCTCTTGGCCGGGGTTCCGGCGCAGTGGTACATGGAAAAGAAGTTGTCGAAGCCTGGCATCGGCCTCGGTTTTTTCGACCCCGAGGCGTTTGCCGAATATGTCCGCTGCTTCAATTGGAAGACGATCAGGGGGTCGTGCGCCGATTATCGCGCTTGCGCCACTTGCGACTTGGAGATGGATACCGCCGATTTCGAAGCCGGGCGCAAAATCACCGTGCCGCTCTTGGTGATCTGGGGCGCGAAGAGCCACACCGAAGGCGTGCATGGCGACGTGCTTGCGGTGTGGCGCCGCTCCTACGCGACCGACGCCTGGGGCGGGGCGCTCCCCTGCGGCCATTACGTGCCGGAAGAGGCGCCGACCGAAACCCTTTCCTGGCTGCTGCGCCATTTCGCCGGGTGACCATGGCCCGGCGTGCCTCCAGCTTCGCCCGCGCCTTTGCAGGGCTTTGGCGAATAGACGAGATGGATCAATCGAATGATCGTGATCTCGATCTTCTAGGACCGGCGCACATTACGTTTACCGGTAAAGACGGCGGCGAGCTCAGGTTCCTGGCCATAGAGGCGGATCTCGATGTGCGCTACGGGGCGCGCGACGGGGACGCCTGCGCCGAGTTCTCCTGGCAAGGCTTCGATGACGGTAGTCCTTGCAGCGGTCGAGGCTGGGCAGTGTTTGGCACTACCGGTCAACTTGTGGGCCACATCTTCATCCACAAGGGCGACGATTCGGGCTTTATCGCCATGCGCGGGTAACTTCGTCACGGCCTCATGGTGGTGTAAACCCGCCCGTTAAATCTTGGGTGGCTCACCCGAGATCGTTTCGCTCGGATGGCAACAAAGATGTGAGAACGCACCGTGCTGTCGTTTCGCATAACTGGCGCCCGCCCGGACTATACAGGGGAAGGCGAATCTATGGCTGAAACCTTCGTTGGGATGGCTCTGAGGGTGGGGTTTGTCCAATAGCTTCGAAACTTCAAGATCGGGACAACCTAACGGAAGCCAACCTAGAGCAGGCCCCAGCTGTTGGTCGATCTGGTGTAAAATGCTCTAACTCGGCCACTGAGATGAACTCGACGCGAACAGCACGACCCGCTGTCGTTTTCTCCGGCGCGGTTTTCGACTAAACCCCCGCCATGTCGTTGTTGCGCTCGGTCGCCACGGTCGGCTCCTATACGTTGTTGAGCCGGGTGTTGGGTTTTGTTCGCGACATTCTGACGGCGGCGTTACTGGGGGCGGGCCCGGTTGCGGACGCATTCTTTGTCGCGCAGCGGTTACCCAATCTGTTTCGCAGCCTGTTCGCCGAAGGTGCGTTTAGCGCTGCTTTTGTCCCGCTGTTTGCCGGCACCATGGCGGCCCAGGGCAG
>JAFAHP010000790.1 GCA_019237175.1 Alphaproteobacteria bacterium | reverse complement strand
ACCATCTCCGACATCGTCAAGAGGCCGAAATCGGGATAGCCGAAGGCCGCGGCGGTACCGGCGCCGGTCATATACACCGCCTCGAACCCGGCCTGGGCAATCAACTTAGCCGTGATGCCGTCATAGGCGCCGGGGGCGGTGACCATGCCGTCCCGGTCCAGCAATTCGCGAAAGCGGCGCGCCTGCGTCATCCTCTCCTCCCGTGCGGTCAGGTAATGTAAAGCTATGGCCCGAAATAGGCGTCGTCATCGCGTTGAAGGGTTTGATATCAGCCGTTACGCGGGAAAGAGCTCCATTTTCTCCTCTCCGCCTTTTGGGGGCGGAGAGGAGAAAATCAGGATGCTCCCTACCCAGATCCGCGAATACCGTAGCCCCTGAAGGACGAAGAAGGGACCCTGCGTGATCCGCCGTCCAATTCGCGTCGAACAGTATCGAGCTGTCCGGGCTAGCGACCGCAACCCTCAGCCGAGCTTGATCCATGTCAGCTCGTGCTTGTTGTGGTGGAGGTGTCGCAGCTCCGCCCCCGGAATGGCAGCAAAGCGACGTGCCGCAGCATGGTCGGTCGCGCCCTGGAATTTGATCGTGCACAGGAACCGAGGGCAGGTGCCGGCGGCCAGCCAGCGCTCGACCAGACCCAGAAGCCGCGCCGGGTAGCACACGAGATCGGAAAACAACCAGTCGACCGGCCCGACCGCGTTAGGATCGAGGGCAAAGGCGCTTTCCCGACGATGCTCGATGTTGGGCAGGCGCGCGATCTCCGGCGCGAGGGCGGCCTTGTCGACACTGATCACGCGCGTTCCCATCTGCGCCAGCGCCCAGCTCCACCCACCCGGTGCGCTGCCGAGATCGAGGCACACCTCGCCGGGCTGCGGGCGCTTGCCGATCACGGTCAGCGCCTCCCACAGTTTCAGATAGGCGCGGCTTGGCGGTCCCAACCGATCTGCGACAAAATGCACCTCACCATTGGGGAACGGGCTCGTGCAATGCGCCGCGGCCAACATTGTCCCGGCATCGAGGAGGGTCCATGAGCCGAGCGGTGCGGCCGGCGCCGGCGTCCCGAACACCAGTGGCCGCGCCGAGACCCTCGGCAGTTGTTGCTGGATCAGCGCCGCGCGGCGATGCCACACCGGCGCGTACGCCGCCCAGTTGCGTTGGATCGCGCGCAACTTCGCCGCCGCATCCGTGATCGAAGCGACCCTGATCTCACGAGGATCCTGCCACACATTAGCCGCCCATGCGGCAGGCCGCGGCGGGCTCGCTGCAATCAGCAAGCGGCTGTGCACCCGCTCGACCGCACCGAGTTCCACCGCCAGTGCGTCGATATATCCGTCGGCGGCAAGATAGGCGCTATAGGTTGTCATCTGTCGGCGTGATATTGCACGCCGCACTTGGCGGAGAAGTGTCGATTTGCGACGATTGCGCGATGCCTGACGATACGCAGATCAGCGAACTCGCCCGATTGATCGAAGAAGCACGGCGCATTGTGGTCTTTACCGGCGCCGGGATCAGCACCGAATCGGGGATTCCGGATTTCCGCAGCCCGGGCGGCATCTGGACCCGCATGGCGCCCATTGATTTTGCCGATTTCCTCGCCTCCGAGGAAGCGCGGCGCGAGACGTGGCGGCGCCGCTTTGCAATGGAGGGGACGTTCCGCACCGCCGTGCCCAATCGCGGCCACCGCGCTGTTGCCGAACTCGTGCGCCGCGGCAAGGTAACGACCGTCATCACCCAGAATATCGACGGGCTCCATCAGGCTTCCGGCATCTCCGCCGACCGCGTCATCGAGTTGCACGGCAATACGACCTATGCCCATTGCCTCGATTGTAGGCGGCGCTACGACCTCGATGCGGTGCGCCGCACATTCGAGCGCGACGACAGGGCACCGGTCTGCGGTGCGTGCGGCGGCTTTGTCAAGACTGCGACAATCTCTTTCGGCCAGGCGATGCCCCCGGAAGCGATGCGGGGTGCCGAGACCGAAACGATCGCTGCCGATCTGTTCATCGTCGCCGGCTCCTCACTCGTCGTCTACCCGGCCGCGGCATTTCCGGAATTGGCCAAGCGCTACGGCGCCACTCTCGTCATCATCAATCGCGAGGCGACCGGCCTCGACGCAATCGCCGATCTCGTCCTGCACCGCGGCATCGGCGAGACCTTGGGCAACGCGGTTGGCGTCGATTAGCTTCCGCGCTCGAGCGCCGACGATCGCGCTCCGGCCGATGTCGCAGATGCCGGCAGCATTACCCGGCTAGCCAATTCGGATAGGTTCGATGCAGGTGCTGCGACATATTTAGCGAGACGTTTGCATCGCACCGCCTAGCCGAGCAGCTTTGCCTGATCTAAAGGAAGTCGATTAATGCAATGACTCTGAGCATTTCTACTGGTTATCCCCAATAAAATCATCGAATGCGAATCTTTTTATGTGGGCTTTGTGCCTTCTCCTAGCTATGCCGGATTTTGGCTTGAACATCAAACCGTTGTTCTGTTTGAAATTTGGACATAACGTAAATATCTAATCGGGCAAACGGGAGACTTAAGACCGTAAAATATTGTATTGATCGCCGATAATGTATATTCACTTAAAGTTGTATCATCGTCAAAATCCCGTCATTGTTTTAGTCAAATCGTCGCTATTTTGGACTTAAGTTATGCTAAATCTTGTAGATTAAGGGTATTTTCGGTACGATTG
>JAFAHP010000759.1 GCA_019237175.1 Alphaproteobacteria bacterium | reverse complement strand
AGCCACGGCAACTCTTCGGTGAACATTGTCACGCATTGCCGGTAGGTGCACGGCATGCGGGTGATGTCCGTACCCCAGAAGCAGCGCTGTGGGCCGAACGCGTCAAAGATCTGGCGGATGTACCTGTGGATGTTGCGGTAGGGATAGGGTTCGCTCGAATAGCTTGGCGCACCCGACAGCTTGACCGCGACATTGGGATATTTGGCGAGTGCCAGCATCTCACCGAGATTGGCAAACGCGGCGTCGTCCTTGCCGGACCCGCCGCTGCCGCCGCGGCCGTGATGATCGATGTGCAGTTTGAGCCCGGGATGGCGCTCGGCAATCCTGGCGAGATCGGCCATGTGCCCGCCAGCCATCAGCCCGACCGGCAGTTTTTCGCGTTCGCAGGCCGCCCAGAACCAGGCGACGGTGCCATCCGACCACCAGCCCGCCTGATGCGGTTGATTGAAAGTGAAACGGAAACCGAGCATCCCGGGCCGCTGCCGCCAATTCCTGACGATGTCCTCGCGGTTTGGGGCTTGCAGGTCGAAATTCCCGAGGATGCAGAATTTGGCCGGGTACGCTTTGACGGCTTCAACCGCCTGTAGGTTCGGCGCCTCGCCAAGTGTGCTGGGCGGGTGAATGACCGCGGCGTCGACCCCGGCCTCGGCCATCTCCTTTAAGGCGTCGTCGACATTGTAGGTCGGGATCTGGCGATGCTGTGGCGACATCCGCGCGTTTTCCCAAAGATGGATCTGTGAATCGACGATCTGCATTGGGTTTCTCCTCCAGGCTTCTAAGCTTCCACCTTGACTTTTTGACGCGAGCGCGCGGCAGTCGACTCGACCGCCGCTCCGGGGATTTGCGGCCGAAACCAGCCGGCGGCTTCAATCTCGCCGATTACCTCGGTGACGACTTCGGCGACCGCCTGACGTGCGGCCGACGGGCTGCGGCTCGCCGCCACACCGATCGCCAGAGTCCGGAACACCCCCGAAGCTGTGATCCGGTGCGCGTGCGCCAGCCCGCGCGCACATTCGCGATAGACCAGGGAATGCGGCAGGATCGAGGCGCCGACACCTTGCTGCACCATCAGCCGGATCGTCTCGTGGTCGTTGAGCTCGGTCTCGACCCGTAACGCGACACCGTGCCCGGCAAGCAATACATCGAGGGCGGCGCGCAGCCCGTCGCCGAGAATCAACGGCGTACGGTTCAATTCCTCGGCCGAGACGATACCCGGCGGCCGCGCGCCGAAACGGGTCACCAGCACCATTTCCTCCTCGGCAAGCCGGGTCGAGAGGATCAGCCGGCTGCGCCAAATCTCGGGCATCAGCCCCAGATCGACGAGGCCGGCGGTGATGAATTCTTCGAGGCGCAGGGTACCGGCATGCACCACTTTTAGCTCGATCAGCGGGTATTGACCGCGCATCCGCGCGAACAGCTCGGGTACCACGACCGGACACAGGGTCGAGGTCACGCCGAGGATGATCTTGCCGGAGGGATGCGCCTTGTGCGCCCTGATCTCGTCGCCGGCCCGCTCGACATCGCGCAGGATGCGCTGGGCGCTGTCGAGCAGTTTCTGGCCGGCCTCGGTCAGCCGCACCCCGCGATTGGCGCGGGTGAACAAGGTTGCGTCGAGTTCATCCTCGAGCCGCTGCACATGCCGGGTCAGCGCCGGTTGCGCGATCTTTAGATGAGCTGCGGCGCGGGTAATGCTGCCGAGCTCGGCGATGCGGACAAAATAGTGGAGGCTGCGCAATTCCATCGCGGCGCTAATTTCGCTCATCGCCGGGCATCTAGGTCAATCGGAATTGAGGCATCTCTCATGCCGCTGCGGCATGAGCATGATCGGAAATTGGTATTTGCTTGATGAAGCGATTGATTTTAGCGTCAGATCAGTGGGCTAAAGTCTTTTCCGCGTGCGGGTAAGCTCTTTCCTCGTCATCCTCGGGCGTCCTGGGGATCCGGGGGGATGGCGGGGACAAGCCCGGCCATGACGCCTGAGGGGCGATGTTTGAAACTCGGCGGAAATCGCTGTGAAGCCACGAGGAAGAGGAGAAGCGGTCATGGAAGTCGGCGTCTACCATGAATTCCACTGCCGGCCGGACCAGACGCAGGCAGCGGCGTTCGCGGAGGCGCTGGATCAGATCGAGGCGGCCGACCGCTGGGGGCTCGACGCGATCTGGCTCGCCGAAATTCACCAGCAGGCCAAGCGCTCGGTGATGAGCGCGCCGATGACTGTCGCTAGCGCCATTGCCGCCCGTACCAAGCGGATCAAGATCGGCACCGGTGTTCAGGTATTGCCCTTGTGCCACCCGCTGCGCCTTGCCGAGGAGACGGCAACCGTCGATCAGATCAGCAACGGCCGGTTGCTGTTCGGCGTCGGCCGCAGCGGCAACCCGCGCAGCTACAATGCCTATGGCGTGCCGTATTCGGAAAGCCGTGAACGCTTTCTCGAAACCCTGGAAATTGTCAAACGGGCGTGGACGCAGGAGCG
>JAFAHP010000748.1 GCA_019237175.1 Alphaproteobacteria bacterium | reverse complement strand
CTGAAACCGCAGCCGCGTCAATTCGATGTCGGCGTCGACGTCTGGAGCTTTCGCCCGGTGACACTCGGGCAAATCCTCGACCGAAGGACCGGCGCAAAGCAGCGATTGTGAAGCCGCCGCGAAGCGGGCAGAATCGTTTGACCACCCGAAAATAGAAGGGGAGGACGAAGTGCAGCTGAGCCGCGAGGAACTACAAAAAGCCTATCGTGCGATGGCGACGATCCGCCGCTTCGAGGACCGGGTGCAGGAGGAATTTTCGCAAGGCGGCATCCCCGGGTTTGTCCATCTTTATGCCGGTGAAGAGGCTTGCGCGGTTGGGGTGTGCTCGCATCTGCGCGACGATGACTACATCGCCAGCACCCATCGCGGCCACGGCCACTCGATCGCCAAGGGCTGCGACCCGGTGCTGATGATGCAGGAACTCTTTGCCAAAAAGGGCGGGCTGTGCGGTGGCAAAGGCGGGTCGATGCACATTGCCGATCTCGACCGTGGCATGCTCGGCGCCAACGGCATTGTCGGGGGCGGACCGCCCTTGGTGGTTGGTGCCGCGCTCAGCGCCAAGACCCTGGGGCGCGACAGTGTCGCGGTGTCATTCACCGGCGACGGCGGCTCCAACCAAGGGACCACATTCGAAGCGATGAATTTGGCGGTGGTGTTGCGACTGCCGGCGATTTTCGTGTTTGAGAACAACCAATACGGCGAAGGCACCGGGGTTGCCTATCATGTCGGCAGCCATGACATCGCCGGGCGGGCCGCGGGCTTCGGGCTGCCTTCGATCAAGGTTTCAGGCGACGATTTTTTCGCCGTCCACGAAGCCGCCGGCGAAGCCGTCGCCCGCGCCCGCTCCGGTGGCGGCCCCTCGGCGATCGAGGTCGACACCTGCCGTTTCTACGGCCACCATTCAGGCGATGCTCAGCTCTATCGCGGCAAGGACGAAGTCCGCCGGCTGCGCGAGGAGCGGGATTGCCTGAAGCATTTCCGCCGCCGGGTGAGCGAGGCGGCCCTGCTCGACGCCTCAACGCTTGACGCCGTCGATACCGAAGTTGCGGCATTGATCGATCGCGCAGTCGAAATGGCGCGCGCCGGATCGCCGCCCGACGAGGCGGCGCTGCTCGCCGACGTGTATGTGTCGTACTGAAGACGAATGCCAGCCAAGACCCGATGATGTCAGCGGACGAGTTTGCCGATTATCACACGCCGGCCCTGGCAAACAACGAGGCGAAGCATTGCGTGCTTCTCGCAATTCTCGCGCGGCTTCGCGACTCGGCGTCCGGCAGCAGTTTCCTCTACTGGAGCCTTGGCCGGCCGGGTGCATGCGCCGCAAAATCGGGTCATCATCCGATCGTGCTGGGTGATCTCGACGAGGCACACTGCGTGGTGTTGGCGGAGACGACCGCTGCAACCGACTACCCGGGCGTGGTCGGACCGGATTTAACCGCGCATTGGTTCGTCAACCGTGCCGAGACATTAGGCTTGCGCTTTTTTGATCCGGTGAGGCAACGGATCTCTCAGTTGAGCGAGCCGCCGCAATACCCGGGAGTGCCAGGATACGCGCGGCTCGCCACGGCGGAAGATGGAGCGCTGCTTGCGGACTGGACATTGGCGTTCCTGCGCGAAGCCGTTCCGCACGACCCCATTCCGCCGCGTGCCGAACTGGAGGCGCAGGCGGGCGAGGGCCGCCATCTCTTTTGGGTCGCCGGGGGCCGGCCGGTGTCGATGGCGGCGATCGCGCGCCGCCTGCCGAATACCGGTGCTATCAGCAGCGTCTACACGCCGCCGGAGTTGCGCGGGCGCGGCTATGCCGGGTCGGTCACCGCCGCCATTGTCGAGCGCATCTTCGCCGAGGGGCGGAGAACAGCCTGCCTCTACACCGATCTGAGCAACCCGGCCTCCAACCGGTGCTATGCCAAAATCGGGTTCAGGCCGCTGTGTGGATCGCTGCTTTATTGCCGGCGATCCGAGGCCGAGGAATAAAATAGGGAGTGCCGCGATGCCGCAGAAATCGATGCGCCAAGCGTTGAACGAGGCCTTGGCGCAAGAGATGCGCCGCGATCCGACGGTCGTCGTGATCGGCGAGGATGTCGCCGGCGGGGCCGGCACCGAAGGCCGGAGCGACGCCTATGACGGTGTAGCCGGTATTGTGTGATCAGCGCGTCACGCTTTACCGCATAATCGATGCAATCGAACTCGCACACCTTCAAATGATCGGAGACTATGGATCGAGTCCTTCGCGCTCGGGAAAATACTTTGCGCTGACATTATCCGGAGCACAGGCGTTCCGCTCGC
>JAFAHP010000666.1 GCA_019237175.1 Alphaproteobacteria bacterium | reverse complement strand
GCGCGTGATCTTTTACGAATCCGATGTGGACGCGCTCTATGCGCGTCTGGTTGCCGACGGCTATCGCCCCGACACCGAGCCGCGCGACGCCTCATGGGGCGAGCGCTTCTTCCACATCACCGATCCCGACGGCAACGAGCTGAGCTTTGCCTGGCCGCTATGTGATCCGCCCGCGCGCTAGACCTGCCCGAAACCGGCACCGCCGGCCACCCGGGTTACCGGTACGTCTTTTTTCGAACGGCCACCCGGCGCAGCTTTGGTATTGCGATTTCCGACAGCGTTCTCTGATTAATTTAAGTGTCTGACCGAAAATGAGCGCAAGATCGCCAACCACTTGTCGTCACCCCCGCGGCAGTGGGGGTCCAGGGCCGGCGCGCCGGCCTCGGTCCCCTGGGTTCCCGCTTTCGCGGGAATGACGGGTGGATGTGGACGTCGATGGAAATTTCCGGTCAGGCTCTAAGGAAAATCATCACCCATTATCGGGCACAGATAACCGGGGCGGGGATCATGGGCATGCTCGAAGGACAGGTCGCGCTGATCACCGGTGGCAGCAAAGGTCTGGGGGCGGCGACCGCACGCCTTTTCGCCGAAGCCGGTGCGAGGGTTGTCATCACCTTTGGCGGCGACAATGCGACCGCCGACCGGCTGATCGCCGAGCTGCCCGGCGCCGGTCATCGCGCCAGCCGCACGCCCGCCCAGGACACTGCCGCGATCGAAAACCTCGTCGCCACGATCGGCGCCGGCGAGGGCCGGCTCGACATCCTGATCAACAATGCCGGCAGCACTCGGGTCATCCCGCACGCCGATCTGCGCGCCCTCGACGACGAATTCTTCGATTTTGTGCTGGCGGTCAATCTGCGCGGCGCGTTTGCGACGGTGCGCGCCTGCCAACCCTTGCTCAAAGCGAGCGGCCACGGCCTCGTCGTCAATGTCGGCTCGGTCTCCGGTGTGCGCGGCGGCGGCAGCAACATCGCCTATGCCGCTGCCAAGGCCGGGCTTCACGCGATGACGATGTCGCTGGCTCGGGCGCTGGCACCCGAGATCCGGGTCGTCGCTGTGGCACCGAGCTTGATGGAGACACCGATGACCCGGATGTGGACACCCGCGCAGCGCGCTCAAAGGATCGCCAGCAATCCCTTGAAGCGGATCGCCCGGCCCGATGAGGTGGCTGCGGTCATGCTTGGGCTCGCGACGACGATGACGTTTGTCAACGGCGCGATCATCCCGGTCGACGGAGGCAGCCTATTGTGAAGCGCGACTGACCTTGTGCAACTGCTGTTCGCCGGAATTACGTCTGATGAGCAGTAAACCACCGGCGGGCTCGGTCAACATTCTCGCGACGGCCTCAGACGGGATGAGATTTCGCGAGCTACGAGTTGTCAAAGATCGTAAGAAATTCAGACCGAATGCTGAGAGTCTCGAAGCAGAAGCTTCCCACATCTGATCTACAGCACTGTCATCCCAACGAAGGTCGGCGTAGTGCGCCACCCCGCCCCCTGGACGCGCAGGCCGCCGGCTCTTAGGCCGACCAGTCGAACGGCGCGAAATGCCCGTTGTTGCCCTTGGCCACGAGATCGAGATCAAGGCCGAAACCGCTCACGCGCATTTCCGTGGCCCGTGCCAAGGCGAGGCGGCGGCTCGCCGGGTGGCCGGTGTTGTCGATGTAAAAGGGCTCGCCGCTGCGGTTGCGTGACAACACACCTTCGATCGCGAACGAGGCGATATCGGCAATCGCGACGCGCCGCTTGAGGCCGTCCATCGTGAACTCGATCGGTTTGAATTCGACGCCCCGGAAATCCCCCACCAGATTCTGCCGGATGAACCCGGGCGGGCCGCCGGCATCGCCGGCAACAATCGCCGCCAACGTCTGGCGCTGGGCCGAGTCGGCGGCCGCATCGACAACCCCGGCAAAGATCCAGTTCCCATCGGCCATGACTTTGCCCGACCGGATCACCAGCGCGAATTTGAGCCCGGCGAGCGGAACCAGGTCGCTATTGCCCTCGTCGATCCGAAACACCAGAATCGCTGTGCAGTGATCCTCGGTCGCCGGACCTTGCGGGTTCGTATAGATGCACGGGCATAGATAGTCGCAGTTGCAGCTCTCCATGTACTCGCCGCGCATCGTCCATTTCTGCTCGGCCATCATCTGACCTCATGCAATAAAGCTCGATGTTCCCTCTCGACCTTGCGGGGCGAGGTGGGGTCCGTAGAGACTTCGGCAATACCCACCAAACCCACCCACGCCGGCGGGACGGGTCCCTCCCTCTCGCCCTAAAGGGTGAAGAGGACTTCGAGTTTAGGCCCCGGCTGTATGCGCCTTTTTGTCGAGGATGCGCTTGTGCAGATTGCGGATGATCATGTCGGTCAGCCGCTCATTGTGCATAAACAGCCGCTGGCCGATCGGATAGGGGTCTTGTCTGGTTACCTCGACCGGGCCTCTGAGAATTTCGTCGGGGGTGGCGCCGCGGTCGACAAAGCGTTCGACATAGCCGATCCAATTTTCGACGATTTGACCTTGCTCCTTCAGGTAGGCCTTGGTGCAAGGCTCGCCGTGGCCGGGCACAATGGTTTCGACATCGAGCGCCTCGATACTGTTGAGTGCGGTGAGCCATTCCCACGGATCGCATTCCTGCATCCAGGTCCGGCATTTGTGAAACACGTTGTCGCCGGTGAAGACGACCCCCTCTTCCGGCACCACGACCGAGGTCTGCGGCGCCGTGTGCCCCGGCATGTGGACGATGT
>JAFAHP010000661.1 GCA_019237175.1 Alphaproteobacteria bacterium | reverse complement strand
GCTCGCGAACCCCGCGTGGGCCCAGGGCTCCACAAAGTTTGAGGGTAATTATGTGGGCGAGCTGACGCTGACCAAAGTCATCCACGGCGACTGTACCCAACCTCCTTTAGGTGCCCTCTATCCTCTGACAATATCAGGCGGCCGAGTCCAATTTAACTATGACCCGCGGTTCGACACAATACTGCGCGGGCGGGTAAACGAAGATGGGGCTTTTGAGGCCACTCGTCTGCTGCGGAGAGGGCGGGTAAGGATGACGGGGCATATTCAAGGAAATAATATTACCGCTCATATAAAATCGCCAAGTTGTGAATACACCTTTCAGACGAAAGACTAGCGAATCGTTGTTGCGGGAGATGAGGTCGGTTCTGACGCTGAGAGCGTTTCGCGCGATGCAGATTTCTTCGCGCATGATTCCAAGATAATCGGCTCCGTTGCGAAATATTGCAGGTCCTCATTTGCCAGTCGCGCCACGACAGCAAAGCTACTCGGGCTTGGCCGCCAGCGCCGCCCGCGAGACGACACCCGCGCCAATCCAGCAGAAGCCGGCCGGACGACTGTCGCCGCAACAACACGCGGCGGACGCGCTTTTCCGCGAGCTGCGGGTGAACGCAGCACATTCCGAACGCTGACCGACGAGGAATAGAAAGCGGAAACGATACACTCAATTGTGCTGCACGGCCTCGTGGGGGATGATAGAGCGAACCGATCGGGAGGACGTAATGGCAAAAGGCATACTGATCGCGGCTATGGATTTCGCCACCGCTCCGGAGGACGAGTTTCACGATTGGTACGATCTCGAACACATCCCGGAGCGTTTGCGCGTGGCTGGCTTGTTGAACGCCGATCGCTGGATCGGGGTCGAGAACCCGAAGATCTCGGTGGCGACCTACGATCTCGACAATGTCGATGTGCTCAAGAGCCCCGCCTATCTCGCGGTCGGCGGCGCCAACGGCTCGCCATGGACAAAGCGCACAGCGAAATTCCGTAAGAGCATCCTGCGCTACGAGGGCGAGCAGCTGTTCCCCGGCGACCGCACCGCGCCGTCCAACGCCGCGGCGTTGATGCTGATTGGGATGAACGTCGCCCCCGAACATGAGCACGAATTCAACGAATGGTATAATACCGAACACGTCCCGGCTTTAGGCGCGGTTCCCGGTGTCGTGTGCGCCCGCCGCTATCGCGGCGCCGGTGGCACCCAGCGCTACGTGGCGCTCTACCACCTCGAGGCGCCCGAAATCGTGCGCTCGGCCGAATGGCGCAAGGCGGGCGACACCCCATGGACCCAGAAGATGCGACCCCATTTCCGCGACATGCTGCGCATCGACTGCCGCCGCTATCAACGCGCGGGATAGGCCCTGCTTCTGGGCGCTCGCCGGTTCGAGGCGAGTGCGCGGACCGTTTTCTTGCCAGCGGAGGGGATAAGAACCGAGCGCTCGGCGCTTCGGGCAAAGGCTGTGGTGCCAGCCTGATCGCTCGGTTGTTGTCGATCCGAGGTGCAGCGACAGCGAGTTTCGCTTGCGCAGTGCGCCTCGTCTCTTACAATGTCTTGCGTAACGCGCGAGCAGCTTGGAGCACTGTGTGCCTAAAGCACGAGCGAGACACTGGATCATCATCGGCCTCCTGCTCGTCCTCGGTATCAGCGTCGGGCGAGAGGCTGCGGGGCAAGTGACCTTTGGTTCGCCGGGTGATCCGGCGCGGATCGCTATCGGCGGCGGCGCCTATGACGTGATCCCGGAGACGCATCCCGGGTCCGGGGTAATCGGCTCGGTGTTGAGCGAGTACCGGTTCGGCGACAAGTTATGGATAATATCTCCGTTTCTGGGCGCCATGGGGACCGGCAAAGGCGACGTATACGCCTATGTCGGCTTCGGCTTTGACGTTCATGTCCCCTATAATTTAATATTGACGCCGAGTTTTGGTGGCGGATATTACCAGCACGGACACGGCGTCGACTTGGGATATTGGTGGGAGTTCCGTTCCGGTGCGGAATTGGCCTACCGATTCGCCGACCAAAAGCGGCTTGGCGTCGGTTTCTATCATATCTCCAATGCCGGCCTCGGCAACCGAAACCCGGGCGTGGAGCTTGTAAACGTGGTGCTGATGACGCCCTTTTGAGCGCTACGATCGCTATATAGCGGCGCGTGCGAAATCCGGCGTTGACCGGCCGACCGAGCGGGTTCGAGTTCCTGCCGCTCGCCATCGTCGGTATTCTCGGAGCGGTCGGCCAATGCCTTCACGTGCGCGCCTTTGCGATCGGCGGGCTGATCGCGGTGGCGGCGATCGACTACAGGCTGATCTTCGCCGGGGTCGCCCGATCTGTCATATTTGCCGATCCCCGACCGCTACCCGCTGTCGGGGGCTGCCGTCATCGTCGGCTCGAGGCTCTCGTCGCCTATCGTGAGGCTCACCTTTCGCGCCTTCATCGCGAAACGCTCGCG
>JAFAHP010000646.1 GCA_019237175.1 Alphaproteobacteria bacterium | reverse complement strand
CGGCCGTGATGCCCCATTCGGCCTCGAGTCGGCCCAACAGGCTCGGCAGCGCTTTGAGCCAGGAGGCCCCGGGCTCTCCCTGGGAAGCAATGTTTCTGAGCACCTTGTCGCGAAGTTCGATGGGCCCGGTCGTCATCGCTCCAATATCCGGTATCAAATCTGATTGTACATGCTTCTTTTCGCACAGTATTGCTGCGGTTCTCCGCGGGCCTGGAGATGGCTTAATGCAACCGGCAAGGGTCCGGAGTGGGCAACTGCCGGCATCGTTGCTCGGCAGTTGCATCAGCAGGCCGGCGCCGAAGCGGTCGTTCCCGCGCAAGGATAGTCAGGTTGCGGTATTGAGCACTATGTCCGCGGCCTTTTCACCAATCATAATCGATGGCGCATTGGTATTACCCGATGTCAGCGTCGGCATGATCGAGGCATCGGCAACCCGCAGACCCGCAATGCCATGAACATGAAGCTGGGCATCGACCACTGCCATCGGGTCGGACCCCATCTTGCACGTCCCGACCGGGTGGTAGGTGGTTTCCGCCGCCTGCTTCACCCAGTCCAGGATTTCGTCATCGGTGGCCCGATCGGCACCGGGCGCGACTTCGCTTACCTGAAACGGGATCATCGCAGGGGCGGTCATGATCGCGCGGGCGATGCGGACTGCGCGCACCGTCAGCTCCGCGTCGGGCGGCGACGACAGGAAATTGAAGTTGATCGCCGGCGGCCGGCGCGGATCGGCGACGGTAATATGGACATGTCCCTTGCTTTCCGGACGCATCGGGTGGGCATAAAGTGTCACGCCGGACTGCCGAGAGATCCGCGGCCCTCTTGCGCTGGGTTCGGTCAGCATCGGGATCCAGCCTAGCATCAGGTCCGGTGCCTCCAGGCCCTCGCGCGAGCACACGAACGCACGGATCGGAGCGCCCGTCATGGCCAGCATACCCTGCCGGAGCAGCACGTAACGCATCGCTTCATGTACCAGACCGAGCCCGCGCCCCCGATCATTGAAGGTGATGCCCTTTTTGCCGATCAGCCAGCGGGTGCGCGGCACGTAATGGTCGCGCAGGTTTTCGCCGACGCCCGGCAGCGCATGGCGCACCTCGATGCCGAGGTTTTGCAGGCGTTCGGGCTGGCCGATGCCGGATAATTCCAGCAATTGCGGCGAGTTGATCGTGCCGGCGCTGACGACCACCTCGCGCGTCGCCTGGGCCTCGCGCACATCGCCGGCAATGGAGTAGCGGACGCCGGTGCAGCGCTTGCCATCGAGCACGAGCGCCTCGGTCAACGCCTCGGTCTCGATGTGCAGGTTCCGGCGCTTGCGGATCGGGTCCAGATAGCAGCGGGCCGTGCTCATGCGGCGACCGGCGGCGATCGTCGCCTGGCTCATCGCGATACCTTCCTGACTGGCGCCGTTGTAATCCGGGTTGTGCCGGATGCCGACCTGCGCCGCCGCCTTCATCAGCGTGGTGAAAAGCGGATCGCGGGGTTCCGGGTTCGTGACGCGCAACGGCCCCTCCCGGCCGCGGAAGGTGTCGTCACCACCCGCATAGCTTTCCATGCGCTTGAAAAAAGGCAGGACCTCCGCATAGCTCCAGCCGCGGTTGCCCATCTGCGCCCAGGTATCGAAGTCCTGGGCTTGGCCGCGCACAAACACCATCCCGTTGATCGAACTGGAGCCACCCAGCAGTTTGCCGCGCGGCACGGGGATTCTGCGGCCATTGGTGTTCGGCTCGGGCTCGGAGGCATAGAGCCAGTTAGCCGCGGGGTTGGCGATCAGCCGGGCCATTCCGATCGGAATGAAGGACCAGGGATGGCTCGCCCGACCCGCTTCGAGCAACAGCACCTTGTTGCGCGGGTTTGTCGACAGCCGGTTCGCAACGGCCGCACCGGCTGACCCGGCGCCGACGACAATGTAATCGTAGGTTTGCATGTCTGGTGCTCCCGCGCTAACCGGTAGTCTGAGCTTGCAAAATCAGGCCCGAGGCGGTGACTCTCCGCAACAGCGGTTGGCCCTCGCGCCCGCAGCCTCGTTGCCCGCTCGTCAAGCACTATCCCGGGGTTCAAGGGGCGATCAAGCCGCGGCTGCCCGCCCTTCCACGAACGAATGCCGCTGCTTTGTTCCGCGGCGCCCGATCAGCCACAGGTCAGGTCACCTCGGCATCGTGCTCGCCTAACCTAAGGCCGCGAGCACCATCCGGCGCAGTTCCGCGATTGCCCGTTCTCGGGTCGGGTTCATGCCGAATGGCATTCAATGGCTCCAGGGCATGATCGGCACGCTCGAAACTGCGTTGTACGGCGAGCCGTTGACGATCTTGTCGCTGATCGCGAGGTAAACGATCGTATTCCGCCTCTTGTCGACGATGCGGTAGACGTGCGTGCGCTTGAAGAAGACCGAGGTGCGCGCGGAATACACCTGATCCTTTTCCGGCAATTTCGCGAGATCGACCGATAGGGGGCCAATCTGGCGGCAGGCGAGCGAAAAGCGCGACGGGTCCTCGGCCAAGCCCAGGGTGCCTTTGACCCCGCCGGTGCGCGCCTGGCTGATGACGCAGGCGATTCCCGGCACTTTCGGGTCGTCGAAGGCGCTGACGCAGACCTTGTCGTTGGCGCCGATCAGCCGGAAGGTCGTGCTGACACAAGCCAGATCATCACCCCGCGCCAGCCCGGCGAGAATGACCACCAACGCCGCGCTCAGCACTAATCGCTGCAGCCCCTCGATGGCCTGCGTGGGGATCAGGTTGATCACTAGTTCACTTGTCTTGAAGACCGACATCATTACGCACCCTGACCAGGAGTGCGGCTGTCAGGATATCTAGCCATCGTCCCAATTGCTTCACTCGGGCGGATATATCTGATAAGTCATTATCATCAAAACTCACGGCCTCATGCTCAAGATGCATATAAGATTGATGTGCAACAAGTGAAAGCGGCGGATAGATTGACGAATGGAAAAAGCAACCCAATGGTGATACTTGAGCCTTCTCGCTTGTATTTTCTAGAACGTCCGGAAAATTGCCCAAAACAGCTAAGCTGCCATCCAAAGACCGGTCTCCGTTGCTCTGCGCTGAACGGATCGAAGATAGAAGCTGGAGACATGGTCCAAAAAATTCCGGTGATAGCCAGTCAATGTAGAAGTTGAGGAAACCCTCGTATGCTACCCTGGCCAGGGCTTCGGCAT
>JAFAHP010000577.1 GCA_019237175.1 Alphaproteobacteria bacterium | reverse complement strand
GCGCTGGTGCTCGTTCCCGAACGGATCGAGCGGCTGATCCGACTTCCCGGCGAGAGCGGCCGCTTTGTCCTGATCGAGGATGTGCTGCTCGCGGTCGGGTTGTCGGAGTTGTTTCCCGGTATGACGCCGCTCGGCTACGGCGTGTTTCGAGCTTTGCGCGACAGCGACATTGAGATAGAGGAGAAGGCGCAGGACTTGGTTGCGATGTTCGAATCCGCGCTGAAGCGGCGCCGGCGCGGTCAGATCATCCGGCTCACATTCTCGGCCGGCACCCCGGATCGTTTACGCGATTTTGTCGTCGAGGAGACCCGCACCCAGCTGCAGGATGTCGTCGTCGTCGACGGCATGGTTGCGCTTTCGGATATTCGCCTGCTGATTACGGCAGAGCGCCCGGACCTGCTTTTCCCGTCTTTTACGGCGCGCTTTCCCGAACGGATCAAGGATTATGGCGGCGATTGTTTTGCTGCGATCCGGGCTAAGGACATCGTCGTCCACCATCCCTACGAGTCCTTCGATGTGGTGGTCCAGTTCGTCCGGCAGGCCGCCGACGATCCGGATGTCATCGCCATCAAGCAGACGCTCTACCGGACCTCGGAGCACTCGCCGATCGTCGCTGCTCTGGTCGATGCCGCCGAGTCCGGCAAATCCGTAACCGCGCTCGTAGAGCTGAAGGCGCGTTTCGACGAGGAACGCAATATCCGCTGGGCTCGCCGGCTGGAGCAGGCCGGCGCGCAGGTCATCTTCGGCTTTATCGACCTGAAGACGCACGCCAAGGTCTCACTCGTGGCGCGCCGCGAAGGCGAAGTTTTGCGTTCCTATGTGCATTTCGGGACCGGAAATTATCATCCGGTCACTGCCAAGATTTACACCGACCTGTCGTTTTTCACTTGCGATCCCGCGCTCTGCCGTGATGCCGCCCGGCTCTTTAATTTCGTCACCGGCTATGCCCGCCCGGCGCATCTCGAAAAGCTGGCGATCTCGCCGGATGGCATCCGGGCGAAGTTGATGGAAATGATCGAGGCCGAGATCGCGCATGCGAAGGCGGGGCGGCCGGCGGCGATCTGGGCCAAGCTCAATGCGCTCGTCGATGTAGGGATGATCGACGCCGTTTACCGAGCCTCGCAGGCTGGAGTCTCTATCTCGCTCGTCATTCGCGGAATGTGCTCGCTGCGGCCGGGTGTGCCCGGGCTCTCCGAAAACATAATGGTCAAGAGCATTATCGGACGTTTTTTGGAACACGCCCGGATCGTGTGCTTCGGCTCCGGCCACAAGCTGCCGTCACCCGAGGCCGCCGTGTTTATTTCGTCGGCGGATAGGATGCCGCGAACTCTCGACGGCCGGGTCGAGGCATTGGTGCCGATCGAAAACCCGACCGTGCACCAGCAAATCCTCGACCAGATCATGGAAGCCAACCTGCACGACGACGCGCAGAGCTGGCTATTGCGCCCGGACGGCGCATGGGAACGGATGGTTCCGGGAAAGAAGCCGCAAAGCGCGCATGTTTATTTCATGACCAATCCGAGCCTCTCTGGCCGCGGCAGTGCACTGCACGCACACCACCCGCACGGACAACGGCTGAGAATCACCGACTGAACACTGCCGACGGATGCTTGACACTGCCGCACACGCGATGGACCTAAGCGCCGCGAAAAGCCGGTCAGGTCAGGCGCGGTTCGTGGGGCAGACGTCACAGCGGGGAGATCATGCGGTCATCAGACCGAAGGCGGAATCCGGCACGGAGTGCGCTCCTTTTCGCTACGATCGGGCTCGGCTTTGTCGCGCTTGCGGCCTATCTCACCGACGGTTTTGGCTTGCTCGGCCGGTCCCGGGCCACAGCACCGGAACAGCCATGGCTAACCCGTAGCGGTAATAAAATCCTCGTTCCCGAGGGCTCGCCGCTGCGAGACCGGCTGACCGTAGCGCCGGCGGCGAAGGAGCCGGTCCATGCAAAATTGGTTCTGCCCGGAGTGGTAGAAGCCGATCCGGCGCGAACAGCGAGCGTATTGCCGCCGCTCGGCGGCCGCATCCTCGAACTCAAAGTGTCGCTGGGGGATCGGGTCGAAAAGGATCAGGTCCTTGCCGTTATCGACTCCCCCGATCTGGCCCAGGCTTTTGGCGATGACGACAAGGCCAAGGCCGCATTGGAGATGACCGATAGGAACCTCAAACGCCAGGAAGCGCTGGTCAAGGCCCGCGGCGCCTCCGAACGCGATCTGGAACAGGCGAAGAACGATTATGCCCAGGCCGCGGCCGAGTACAGGCGATCGCAGGCCCGCCTGCAGGCTATCGGTGCGGCAGGCGAAGCTCAGCGCGGACAACGGCTGCTGGCCGTCAAAGCTCCCATTGGCGGCAGCGTCATAAGCCTATCCGTGGCTCCGGGCAACATGATCAACGATCCAACGCAGCCGATCATGACCATTGCTGATCTCAGCACAGTGTGGGTAACTGCTCTGGTTCCGGAAAAGGACGTATCATCGGTCGCCAAGGATCGCGACGTCGAGGTCTCGCTCGCTGCCTATCCGGGCAGAATACTGCGTGGCAAGGTGCTGTTCGTCAGCGACGTGATCGAA
>JAFAHP010000286.1 GCA_019237175.1 Alphaproteobacteria bacterium | reverse complement strand
GTGCCGACCGCGAGCACGACATCGGCCTCGCGCCACAACTCGTGTCCGGCGAGGGCGGATTGCGCGAGATAATGCCGGTCGCTGACGATGCCCTTGCCGCCGGTGGCGCTGACAACCGGGGCTTGCAAAATCTCGGCGATCGCCAGCACTTCGGCAGCCGCATCGACAGCGCCGCCGCCGGCGAACAGGATCGGCTTTTTGGCGGCCGCGAGCAGTTGCGCGGCCTCGTTGATCTGGTCGGGATCGGGTTCGGTCGCGGGCGGTGGCGGCTCGCGTTCGGGCAGTGCGACTTCGGTCGCTAGCGCCAGGACATCGGGCGGGATTTCAAGCCCAACCGGACGCGGGCGGCCTTCCATGAGCCGGCGAAACGCTTCGTTGACGCGCTTTCCGACCTCGGTCGGATGGCCGATACGCTCGGCCCATTTGGTCAGGCTGCGCAAAACGCCGAGTTGGTCGGGGATCTCGTGCAACAGGCCGTAGCCGCGCCCGATCATGTCGGAAGGGACCTGGCCCGATATACACAGCACCCGGGTATTGGTGGCATAGGCGGTGGCGAGCGCGGCCGTGGTGTTCAGCAAGCCCGGTCCCGGGACGACCGCGTAGGTCCCGACCTTGCCGGTCGCGCGGGCGTAGCCAAAGGCCATGTAGGCGGCACCCTGTTCGTGGCGCGTGTGGATGACCCGCAGCGCCTCGCCGGCATCGTAGAAGGCCACAAACAGCGCGTCGTTCTGCACCCCCGGCAGGGCAAAGATCGTGTCGACACCGTTGCGGCGCACCATTTCGACCAGCGCCGCACCCCCCGTCATCTTGGTCATGGCCTTTACCCCGTAACTTCCGCGTTCGACGGAGCCCCGTCACTGTCGGCTAATTGTGAGATGAACTCTTTTCGCGCTTTGTCAAAATAGTCCCAATCCGACCGTAGGCGTGCCCTTACATTTTCAATCATCCGCCCGCGAGGGGTGTTGGAGTCAAGGGTGCCATCTGGATTTCTATCCCGCGGATCGAAATCAGATTTTCGTCGATTACATGGCCAGCAACACGTAACGAGATTGGCTGGCGTGTTATCTCCACCCAGCTTTCGCGGAACCAAGTCGTCAAGATGATGATGCCCGATTAATTGCCAAAAAGTCTGCAAGTTTTGCGTGCCATCCAGGCCGCAATATACGCACTGTACTCGATCGCGGAGGAGAATCTCGGCCCAATGTGTCCAATCGTCAAGAATGCCCACGCTGGCTTGAGCGCTGCTTTGCCGTGGCTCTGTCACAGTCGGGCCCCTGTCCTCTGAGCGCAGAAAGCACAGTCCCTCTAGCATCGTCATGGCCGGGCTTGTCCCGGCCATCCACGCTAGCGGCACGGCTCCCGTTTCCGTGGATGCCCGGATCAAGTCCGGGCAAGACGAATTTGAGGCTGGGCTGACTATCGGTGAGAGGGAAAATGCATTAGCTGCAGCAGGCTTGGCGCTCATTCTTCGAATGCGTAACGGTAGGCGCCGTTGTGGCGCCGGATGCGGCCCGCCGTGGGTGTGGGGAAATGCGCCGGTAAGAGCTTGGTGCCGTGCTCGGCATGCTCTTCGACAAGCCGTGTGCGGGTCTCGCGGGACAATTCGCGGTCGCTACAGGCAAAGGTCGACCATTCGGGTTTGAAGAGCTGCAGCGGATGGTGCAACACATCGCCCATAAAAAGGGCGGTCTCGCCCGCCGATCGGGCGTGAATCACGACGTTGCCCGGCGTGTGCCCGGGGGCCGCTTCGAACCACAGCCCGTCTTCGAGCGCGAAATCGTCATCGACGAGCTGCGACTGGCCGGTGCGCACGACGGGCAATACGCTGTCCTCGAAGGCACGGCGGTGCGGTGTGTCCTCGCCTTGCTTGTGCACCCCCTCCCAGTGGCTGAATTCGCGGCGCGCCATGACATAGCGGGCCTTGGGGAAGGTCGGAACCCAGCGCCCGTTTTCGAGCCGGGTGTTCCAGCCGACATGGTCCCAATGCAGATGCGTGCACATCACATAATCGACCTCGTCGGGCTTGACCCCAGCGGCGGCCAGATCGGCGAGGTAGTTGGTGCGCATCCGATGGAATTGCGGCCGCGTCGGGCGCTCCTTGTCGTTGCCGAGACAGGAATCGATCAGGATCGTGTGATGTCCGGTCTTGATCACAAAAGTGTGGAAGCTGAAGATCAGCCTGCCGCTCGCCGGGTCGATCAGCCGCGGTCCGAGCAAATCCTGGTTCGCGCGCACGACCTCCGGATCAAAATCGGGAAAGAATTCGTGCGGCGGAAAAAACGGCCCCTCGTATTCGGTGATCCGATGAACCTCGAAACTGCCGATCCGCGCCAACTGCATTTCTCCCTCCGCATTTCACCAGAGCCGGTTGGGGGAGAGCCTACGCCGCGCGGACGGCGCGGTCGATAGTGCGGGAAAGCTCAGGCTTCGACGAGATCGAGCCGCGCCCCCTCCCTAACCCTCCCCCGCATGCGGGCTACGGTATTCACGGATCTGGGTGGAGAGCACCCTAATTTTCCCTCTCCGCCCCTGGGGGCGGAGAGGCCGGGTGAGAGCCTGCCCCGGACTTGATCCGGGGTGGGGGATTCCAGAGCGCGCGCCGTCGCCCACCTCACCCTCCCGCGCCTTCGACGCGGGCCCCGCCCTCTCCCCCCGCAAGCGGGCGGAGAGGGTAATTCCGGAACCCGTTGATACGAATCCAAAAATTGTATGAATGCCATAGCGCTTGCGCGGGAGGAGAGGATGGGGGGTCGCCCGCCATCCGGTCGACCCGACCCGAGTCGTTGGCATATTGCGCCTCGATCAGACCAAGACGCTGTTTGATCTCGACCAAATCCGTTTTCATTTCTGCGATATCACCACGAATGGCGCGCCGATGTCCGAGCATCAGGTCGACGCGTTGGCCGCTGATGATGGCGATATCGAAGATTTGGCGATCGTCCAACAAGATGGTAGGCGCGAAAGGGAATCGAACCCCTGACCTCTCCCATGTGCTAGGAGCGCTCTGCCACTGAGCTACGCGCC